>NZ_JBJUDF010000188.1:0-8490 GCF_046067725.1 Planktothrix sp. | reverse complement strand
CTAATGTACTACCAATAAAGCCAATCATTCGGTTGGGTAAAGGGGAAGGATTAAGATGCTTTAAAGCGGTTTCATAGGTACTGACAATTCCATGAATATGAAGGGTCGGATATTCTTTTAAAAGCGAGTGGGCACTTTGTTCTAAAATTCCACCACTAATATCAATGGGTAAATAATGAAGCGGATGACCTAACTCTTGATAAGCATCTAATAAAATTCGAGTTTTTGTAGAACTTCCACTTCCTAATTCTACAAGTTCACAAGGGCCTGTTAAATGGGCAATTTCTGAAGCATAATTTTGTAAAATTTGTGTTTCTGTCCGCGTTACATAATATTCAGGTAATTCACAAATTTTTTCAAACAATAATGATCCGTGATCATCATAGAAATATTTAGGCGGTAAGGTTTTTGGGGTTTGGGTCAGACCGTTGATCACATCCTCACCCGCAGCAATGGGACATTGTTCCCGAAAGATTTCAATTCTTAAACGAGGGTTAATCTGGATAGCCTCATCTGATGAGACAGTGGAAGAATTGGAAATTAGCATTAGATCCAAGATAAAAACTCAGCTTAAAAATAAGATTTTACCCGACTTAGGTCATTACAACCTATTTTTAGATAAAATTAAGCATTGATTCCTTTTCGGATAAACTCAAAGCTACAAAAAAATATACAATAGAAAGTAGTTGTTAAGAAAACTCTGATGAATGTCTATGACTGCTACTGCACCTGTTAAAACAAAGTACGAAGCGATTATTGGCTTAGAAACCCATTGTCAACTGAGTACGGAAACCAAAATTTTTTCTAATTCCTCCACCAAATTTGGGGCTGATCCCAATCTGAATATTGATCCGATTTGTATGGGATTACCCGGTGTCCTCCCGGTGTTAAATGAAAAAGTCTTAGAATATGCTGTTAAAGCCGGGTTAGCCCTTAATTGTGAAATTGCTTCTTACAGTAAATTTGATCGCAAACAATATTTTTATCCTGATTTACCCAAAAATTATCAAATTTCTCAATATGATTTACCCATTGCTACCAAAGGCTATTTAGAAATAGAAATTGTCGATGAGGATGGCAGTTCAACTCGTAAAACAATTGGCATTACTCGTTTACATATTGAGGAAGATGCGGGTAAATTAGTGCATGGAGGAAGCGATCGCCTTTCCGGTTCAACTTATTCAATGGTTGATTATAATCGCGCCGGAATTCCTTTAGCAGAAATTGTGTCTGAACCGGATATCCGTTCAGGACAAGAAGCGGCTGAATATGCTCAAGAATTGCGCCGAATTATGCGTTATTTGGGCGTTAGTGATGGCAATATGCAGGAAGGTTCTCTGCGCTGTGATGTCAATATTTCTGTGCGTCCTGTGGGTCAAAAAGAGTTCGGAACTAAAGTTGAAATTAAAAATATGAACTCTTTTAGCGCCATTCAACGGGCGATTGATTATGAAATTGAACGTCAAATTGCAGCCATAGAAGCTGGGGAAAAAATCATTCAAGAAACCCGGTTATGGGAAGAAGGAAGTCAACGAACAATTAGTATGCGAACTAAGGAAGGATCAAGCGATTATCGCTATTTTCCTGAACCCGATCTTCCTCCCATTGAAGTATCCGTTGAACAATTAACAACCTGGAAATCTCAATTACCTGAACTTCCTGCGGCTAAACGTCATCGCTATGAATCAGAATTAGGATTATCTCCCTATGATACCCGAATCTTAACGGATGATCGTCCGGTTTCTGAATATTTTGAAGACACAATTACCGCAGGTGCTACTATTAAACAAGCCGTTAACTGGATTATGGGTGATATTACGGCTTATTTGAAAAATGAAAAATGCAGTATTACTGAAATCGCCCTGAAACCGGAAGGATTAGCCGAGTTAATTGCTTTAATTGAAGCGGGAACCATTAGCGGTAAAATCGCTAAAGATATTTTACCAGAATTATTAGCAAACGGCGGTTCTCCTAAAGCCTTAGTGGAATCTAAAGGATTAATTCAATTATCCGATCCTAAAGCCTTAGCAGAAATTATTGATCAAGTTTTAGCAGAAAATCCCAAAGAACTTGAACAATATCACGCCGGAAAAACCAAACTTCAAGGGTTTTTTGTGGGTCAAATTATGAAGAAAACGTCAGGAAAAGCTGACCCGAAACTCACAAATCAACTCTTAGGGGAAAAGTTGAAAAAATCATAACTTTCTGAAGGTTGGGTAATGAACTTTAACCCAACTCTTCTTAGATTTTAGGGAGATGTTAAGCCATGCAAAAATACGAACGAGATCGATTGTACTGGCGATTCAGTTTTTTGTTTATTTTGTCTATTCTCGCTTGGGGAATTTTCTTGATTATTCCTTAATTGAGTCGGAAATAAGTTGATATCCTAACAGGTTGGGTTTGAAAATGGCTAAACCCAACCTTGGGTTCAAAAATCATCGGATTTTGGGGTAAAAAATAATTGGTTTAATTTACTAATAACCCAACTGAGAATTGCACCTCCCATTAAAATTCCAATAGCGGGAGTAAACACAGGTTCCCAAAGTTTATACCATAAATCTAAGCCAAGATTGACTTTAAAAGAATGTCCTAAAACCGCAACTACTAACCAAAAAAAACTGAATAATACTAAAAAGACATCCGCCACTAAAATGCGATTTAACCATTTCAGAAATTGTTCTTTCATCGTCCTAACTCAACTTAAAATTAGATGAACTCATTTAATCTTAAACCTTGATCAGTCCCTCTTAACGGTTAAAGCCTAGATTGATCATCAAACCTAGAGGGAAAAATCTAAATTCCCCTATTCCCTGTTCCCAACCTTTGCTACAATAGCTGTCAAGCGTTATGATAGGCAGTTTGTGTCAATATGGTTCGCTACACCCTTGCTCAAAGTCCAGAAATCGTTCTCACCGTCCGGGGTAAAGATTCATCTCAAGCCCGTGAGAAAGCGATGGACAAACTCATGGAATTGATGGATGCGGGTAAACTGCCAACGGAATTGGAAGAAGGTTTTAGTCCGCAACAGTTTATCGAAGTTAAAGAACCTGATGAAACCCCCATTGAAGAAGAGGATGCGATTTCCGAAGCAGTACAAATTCTCAGTAATTTGGCGACGCTGAAATTAAAAGTAATGGAGTCACGGGAAGAAGCACTGAAAGTGCGAGAAGCGATTGATATTTTATTTACTGATCAACCTGTAACTGTAGAAGAAGTCACCGAATTAAAAGATGGTTTTAAGGTGTTAAAAAATTTCGCCGTTTCTAATCTACGTTATCGAGAAGCGAGAGCAAAAGCTGAAGAAGCTAGAGCAATTTTAGATGAAGCCTTAAAGTCTTCTGATGCTGAAGTAAAACCGGAAAAACCTCCCGAAAAAAAAGATAAAAAATAGATGTTCTTTGGCTATTATCTGTTGACAGTTAACGATAGGTTGTTAATTCTCAACTGTCAATAGATAATCCTTAAATTAAGCAATAATTGACAAAAACCAATACAGAAAACTTAAAAGCTAAACTCTTTTTTCCTATTCCCTATTCGTAATTCGTAATTCGTAATTCGTAATTCCCTATTCCCTTTCCTCTCATGAAATTACCCCCAACTTGGAATCTTCCCTCAGCAATTAGCGATCGCTTTGGTCAAAAAAGTTTTGGTAAACAACGGGCGATGGTCGCCGATGATCATCTAGTCTTAATATTACATAAAGCACCTAAACCCAGCGATCGCCATCGAGAAGGAATCTTATTTTGGCGCAGACCCGATAGTCGTTGGGAATGTAGTAAAGGGGGGGTCGCATTTCAACAATTAACTAATCATCTGAAAGAATATCAGACCGCCGAAGAAGAGTTAAATCAATTCTATAAAATTGCTAAAACCGCAGAGGATTATTTTAACTTATTAGAAGCCATTACTCCCTTACAATTAGCAACAGAAAACTTACACGCAACGTTACAAACCGCCAGAGAAGCAATTCCTCAAGATCGAGATATTCTGGATTTAAGAGATTGGGCTTATGAAATTGAACGCACCTTAAATATTCTTTATATTAACACCAAAAATGCCCTTGATTTTAAAATAGCAACCGAAACAGAATCCGCCGCTCAAGCTGGAAATCGTCTTAATACTTTAGCTGCTATTTTCTTTCCCCTCACCGCCATTTCCTGTGTATTTGGAATGAACTTAAGAAGTGGCTTTGAAACCCAATCTCCCATCATGTTTTGGCTAATATTTATAGCAGGAATTTGGTTAGGTTTAGTCGTCAGACAATGGGTTTTTACAGGAAAATTTTCTCAATTAAGCTTTAATCAATTAGCAATGAATTTAAAACGAGATATAAAATAACTTAAAATACAGCAGGAGGTAGAGAAGATAAGATAAGCCAACAAACCCGCCAGCAAGTTAAGCAGAAAGTTAAAGCGATCGCAACCTAAATGCGTAGCGCTATACTAGAGAATTGGGCTAAATCCCAACAACAAAAAAAGCCCCTCTCCTGTTAAGAGAAGGGTTTCAAAAAAGATAAAATTAAACTGAATTAAGACTCAGCGCCTTGGGGTAACAATTCCCGGTCAGCAGAACCTTGAAGCACCACGACTTGACCGTTTTCATCCACATCAACCACCGCAGTATCTCCTTCTTTAATGCGTCCAGACAGAATTTCTTCTGCTAAACTATCTTCGAGTAACCGCATAATGGCTCGACGCAGAGGACGTGCCCCATAACTGGGGTTGTAACCTTCTTCAACTAACCGTTCTTTGAACTTGTCGGTGACTTCTAAGGTAATACCTTTTTCGATCAAGCGTCCGAAGACTTCTTTTAACATGATCACCGCAATTTCCTTGACTTCTTCCTTGTTCAACTGACGGAAGACAATAATTTCATCTAAACGGTTGAGGAACTCAGGACGGAAGTATTGTTTCAGTTCTTCATTCACCAAATTGCGGATGCGGTTGTATTGAGCATCAGATTCATTTTCGGAGAACTCGAACCCTAAACCGCCGCCACCTTTTTCGATCACCTTCGATCCAATATTAGACGTCATGATGATCAAGGTATTCTTAAAGTCCACCGTCCGACCTTTCGCATCGGTCAAACGCCCATCTTCTAGGATTTGCAGTAACATATTGAAGACATCGGGGTGGGCTTTTTCAATTTCATCAAACAGCACCACCGTATAAGGACGCCGACGCACCGCTTCCGTCAGTTGTCCGCCTTCGTTATAGCCCACATACCCTGGAGGCGACCCAATTAACTTAGAAACGGTGTGACGTTCCATATATTCGGACATATCCAAGCGGATCATCGCTTCTTCTGACCCGAAGAAATAGGACGCTAACGCCTTGGTTAATTCGGTTTTACCCACCCCCGTTGGCCCAGAGAAGATAAAGCTGGCGATGGGTCGGTTCGGGTTCTTCAGACCGACGCGGGCACGACGAATGGCGCGAGACACGGCTTTCACGGCTTCATCCTGACCAATTAACCGTTGATGCAGGGTTCCTTCCATATTCAGCAGTTTCTCGGACTCGGACTCGGTGAGTTTGTTCACCGGAACTCCTGTCCAACTGGCCACAATTTGGGCGATGTCTTCTTCTGTGACAATGGGACTATCGTCTTCACTGCGGACAGTTTCGGATTTTTTCGTTTGGCTAATGGAACGAATTTGTGATTTAATTTCCATTTCGCGATCGCGCAGTTCTCCCGCCCGATCAAAGTCTTGGGAACGCACCGCCTCGTCTTTTTCCTTGAGAACTTGACGCAGTTCCTTATCCAGTTCCTTCGCCGCCGGAGGAAGTTGAGAATTGATTAAACGAACCCGTGAACCCGCTTCATCAATTAAGTCAATGGCTTTATCCGGTAAATAGCGATCGCTAATATACCGATCTGAGAGCTTGGCGGCGGCTTCTAACGCTTCATCGGAAATTTTCAGTTTATGGTGTTGCTCATAGCGTTCGCGCAACCCATACAGAATTTCAATGGTTTCAGAAACAGAAGGTTCACCCACCATCACGGGTTGGAACCGACGTTCTAACGCCGCATCTCGTTCAATGTGTTTGCGATATTCATCTAAGGTCGTCGCCCCGATGCACTGTAACTCACCCCGTGCTAAGGCGGGTTTGAGGATATTCGCAGCATCGATGGCCCCTTCTGCTGCACCGGCTCCAATTAAAGTATGAACTTCATCAATCACCAGGATGACATTTCCCGCAGAGCGAATTTCATCCATGATTTTTTTCAGACGTTCTTCAAATTCCCCTCGATACTTGGTTCCAGCGACTAACAACCCGATATCTAAGGTCACAACCCGTTTTTCTTCTAAAATATCAGGAACATCATTAGTGGCGATGCGTTGGGCTAACCCTTCCGCAATGGCGGTTTTACCGACACCTGGTTCCCCAATTAACACCGGGTTATTTTTGGTTCGCCGACCGAGGATCTGGATCACCCGTTCAATTTCTTTTTGGCGACCGACCACCGGATCAAGTTTGCCTTCTGCCGCCATTTGAGTTAAATTTGATCCAAACTCATCTAACGTTGGGGTTTTGGTGCGACTGTTACTGCCACCAGCAGCAACTTCAGCCGTTTCACCCAACATCCGAATCACTTGAGTACGGACTTTCGAGAGGTCAACCCCAAGATTTTCTAAGACTCTGGCTGCGACACCTTCCCCTTCGCGGATTAAACCGAGGAGAAGATGTTCGGTGCCAATGTAGTTATGTCCCAGTTGGCGAGCTTCTTCGAGGGATAATTCGAGGACTCGTTTGGCACGAGGGGTAAAGGGAATTTCGACGGCGACAAACCCTGAACCTCGACCAATGATTTTTTCGACCTCGATGCGGGCATCTTTGAGATTAACTCCCATCGATTTTAGGACTTTGGCAGCAACGCCTGTCCCTTCCCCGATCAGACCCAGGAGGATCTGTTCAGTTCCCACGAAGTTATGCCCCAGGCGGCGTGCTTCCTCCTGGGCTAACATAATGACTTTAATGGCTTTTTCTGTGAAGCGTTCAAACATGGCTAATTCCCATCACCTGCTGCTTACCCGTAACGCTAATTTTAGCGTGAGACTCCTAACTTCGGAAAAATTAAAAGGTTTGCTAAAAAATGAAAGGGTTCATTTTGGCACTTTAATTTCTCGCGCTAGTCAGGTTCTAGGTTGGCGTTGCTTGGTCTCCTTCAACTGGGAATATGCCCAACTTGGGGTTGACCTACAACCTTCCTAGACATTCTGAGAAGATTGATTTTGCAGGAAAAAATATCCTGCGCTACGACTGTTTTTGATAAAGTTAGACACAACGACTGACTCAACGGTGAGTCTGAATCCCGATGGCTGATTCTGAATAGGCAAAATCAGGACGGGGATCAAGACTTGAATAGAAACAGCTTACTCTAAATGGAATTGTGATTCTGTATAGAGGTTGTCTCTGTGCAAGCTTCAACTGTGTTGTGGCTCAGGGGATCACTTTCGATTTGGATCGAGTTTAATGATGGATTCTAGCACAGAGCAAGAAGGGTGTGGGGTGTAGGGCGTGGGGAAAGACACGATAGGCTCTATCAGCACGGCACACGCACCTTATATGAAATCCCGAAAAAAATGCTGCAACAGGGAACAGGGAACTGAGGGGAAAAGAAAATAGGGAAGGGAATAGGGATAGGTTAAATCAAACTTTATACGGTGTGATTAATCATCTCAGTTGACGACCCAAAGTACGGAAAAATTGTTGGTTTTATTTCTTATTTTAACTTAATAAATACAGTCTTTGGCTCTGCCAAGATTTTTCGGAGCTTTCTGTAGTCAACAGGGATAATCACAGTGGTTGCCTTTTTCTCGCCATTGGCAACTTGTTTTTTTAAGGAGGTCGGAACATCCGACCTAATCAGCGAGGAACATCCTTGCTCTACTGTTAGAGTAGAGTCTTCACTCTTGGTATGTCAAGGGAAAAGAAAACTCAGTTTAACGTCAATGAGAAAGAAGATGAACGTCTCAAAAGCTATGCTGAATCAGAAGGATGATCAATAACTGAAGTTCTTAGGGATTACATTAAAACCCTCACACCCCCTAAAGGGGGTCGCACTACATCCCACCACTGAAGTGCGTGGGCTTTGTGCGAGGTCTTTGTAAGTCGCTCTCTTGATCTCTATCTTTAGGCAGTTTACAATTTTTTGTGAACGGGATTTTTACGGAGTTTATCCATCCCTTAATCCAAAGTTTACCTTGATCCCCATTTAGTTTATCCGGTTTAAGGTATGCTCTATCAAATTTACAATTCTTAATTTTTTGAATTTATTGTGTATCTAATTTTAAAGCAAAAATAAAAGAAGTATTAAGTAAAACGGCAATAAAAATCGAACTCAAACCCAGACAGAATATAAGTTTGCCGATAAAAAAAACGGATTCGCTGATCCCTGACAATAATAAATAGATATTCTTCTTGGGGAACTGAACATGGAGTCTGCAAACTTGATCTCGGTCTGTCGGCATTGCCAAAACTATACACC
>NZ_JBJUDF010000187.1:0-21371 GCF_046067725.1 Planktothrix sp. | reverse complement strand
GATGGGTCGCCATGCTTGAGCATCGCCCATGAACTTAAAGAGGAAATACGAGACATTTATGAAAATAGTACAACCGTTAAGATGGGAATGAGAAAATTAACAAAATGGTTGATTTCTGCCCGAGTTATTTTTGGTAAAACTGCTGAAACAATTGAACGTCATCTCCCGGAAATTTGTCACTACTTTATTAATCGAACAACCAGTGGAGTGATGGAAGGATTAAATAACAAGATAAAATTAATTCTCCGTCAAAGTTATGGCTTCAAAAATTTTGACTTAATGCGGGAAAAGCTATTGGCTTGCCTGTTTTAATAAGCCTTGCTTATCACCATAAGTACGGAAGAGCCAAAACAGTTGGTTTTCCGAGAAGCTGGTGACAAGATTTGAACTTGCGACCGGCTGATTACAAATCAGCTGCTCTACCACTGAGCTACACCAGCAACATCTTTTACTATAGCAAACGTTGTTAAATTTGATCAACTCCTTTTTAAGATTTTCCGATTAGAGGGTTTCCAGATAACTCAACAGATCCGCCATTTCCTGCACGTTGGGTTGAAATTTAGGCATCGGTGGGGTATTACCCCCAATCACTTGTTGAATAATCTTGACTTCAGATTTCCGTTGAGAAACATCCTGCAAACTAGGCCCAACCTGGCTGCTGGCTTGCCAAGCATGACACCCCGCACAGTTATAGAGAAAAATATCCTGACCGCGAATCGGGTCGCCTTTGAGGGCGAGAACGCTGTCCACATAAGGATCGGAAACCTGTAACTTAGGAAGGACAAAAATCCAACCCAGGATAAAAACTATCAACACGAGGCTGACGAGGGTGGCCCGTTTGATCAGGACTTCAATTTCTGTAATGGCAAGCTGGTTATCCAAGGTGTCTCTAATAATTTGAGATTGATCTACAAAAATCTTTACACTTTAACTAGCTTATAGCGTTGTCCGGTCAAGAGCAAGAGTACCCAACAGTGATCCGTCAACGGTTAACGGTATCATAGGGGTTATTGTTCAAGTTAACAGCGAAGGAGTTATCTCGTGGTAGAACCATTACTATCAGGAATCGTTTTGGGTTTAATTGTTGTCACCTTGTTAGGATTATTTTTCGCGGCGTATCAACAATATCGTCGGGGAAACCAACTTAACATCGACTAAATCTCCTGAATTTCCACTCACCGGGGTTGAATTCCCCAAGCTTAACCCCGGTACAATTACTGCTTAAATCCGATGAATCAGCTAGGAATAGATCTGATATCAGCAGGAACAATGCTTTTGATCGTGGCAATTGTCATCCTCCTGATTCTTTATTTTCGGGGAGTGTTTCGAGAAAAACATCACTATCAAGTTAGAAACCTCCCCCCCCCAACGGTCGATAACTTTGCCTTTACCGTTGCTTGTTTATCCGATTCCTATATCACCGCCGGACAAGTCGCAGGCTTTTGGATCGAAGCGGATCAAATTTATGCGGCACGATTAGAAGCGATTCGCAAAGCTCAGAAGGTGATTCAGTTTGAAACTTATATGATGACACCCGGACGACGGGCTGATGAGTTTGCTGCTGCATTGGCTGAACGCGCCCAAGCCGGGGTCAGAGTGCAACTGATAGCAGATAATTATGGCAGTCAATCCATGCCTTCTGGCTATTGGCAACGGTTGCAAGATGCTGGGGTGGAAATCGAATTCTTTAATGAATTCAGTTGGAGAGATTTGACCCATCATCTCAAACGAAATCATCGCAAGTTATTATTAATCGATCAACATCTAGTCATGATTGGAGGGGCTGGAATTTCAGATGAGTGGGATGGCTTGCAGACTCACGGTTCTTCCAGTCCTTGGTTTGATTATGAAATTGCCTTTGAAGGCCCGCTAGCTACCCGTTTAAGGGGTATTTTTCTCCAACATTGGATGGATGCTGGAGGCATTGCAGATTTGGCTTTAGATCCTCTGGTGTTGACATCTGAACATGAACCCCAAGTGATCATTACCCCAGGAGAAGATCCGAGTTATCGAGATTCGGAAATTCGGTCGCTTTATCAATCCTTAATTCAGAGTACACAATATCGGCTTTGGATTGCCAGTCCCTATTTTTTACCCGATCCGAGTTCTCGTAGAGTTTTATTTGAAGCCAAACGCAGAGGCGTGGATATTCGGATTTTAACAATGGGAAAAACCTGTGATAAACCGTTTGTTCATTATACATCCCGTGAATTGTACGGTTATTTATTGGACGGTGGTATTGAGGTTTATGAATATCAAAAAAGTATGATGCACGCCAAGGCGTGGTTAGTCGATGACCATTGGGTTAGTTTAGGTAGTGCTAATTTTGATCCCCGTAGTTTGTTCAAAAATGATGAGTTAAATATTTCGACTTCTGAACCGACGGTGATTCCAGAAATTGAAGCATTTTTTCAACAAGGTTTTGCGAATAGTTATTTTGTTAATCGTCAAGATTGGCAACGTCGCTCTTTTGTAGAACGCTTGATCGGACAATTTTGTTTATTATTTTTCTGGCAACTTTAATCAGTTATCAATTAACAATTATTGACCCCTCATAAACAACAGTACCCTGATTCGGTTTCCTCAGTGATTTCCTCTCCTGTGTTGGATGACGTAGAGTTGCACTAAGGCATCATGCTTAGTTGCATTGCTCCCTTAACCATAATTGGGGGAATTATAAGGACTAACGATGGGTACTGTTGTTTATATTCGATTTTGACTTCGACGAAACAGATTGTTTTGACGTTTAACAGCGTAGCCTACCTCCTAGTCAAGCCGAGGAACTTCCTCATTTAAAAAAGTTTTAATTCGGAGATGTAAACTTGTTAACCACGAAGTTACATTGCTCCCAGTTGATTCAACTGAGGAAATATCAGCAACCAAAGGAAGAGGTGCTGCGGAAGATGACAGACATTAGATGAAACAGTATTTTAACCTCCTAATTTCACTCAACTTCGATGCCCAATAAAACGTTTTTCTGACCTCCTTTAGATTAGATATTACCGTTTGAACATCGTTCGCTTATCTGTCAGGGAAGCTTTTCTTTGCTTCTATTAATACTCTAATAAGCCTCTCGGTTAATTGCAAGCAAAATCCATCAAAGTTAATGATTCCATTCACTAATACTCTCTCAAATGTAAACTTAAGTAACGTTAGATCCAGATTCAAATCACCATCTAATCCTGATACAGAAGCCATAGCCACTGCTAAAACCGTTAAGTTGACACTCTCGGCGCGTTTACGCGCCGAGATTCTTAATTCAGCGACTGACCTTGAAGCACTGTATCTCTTTCGAGCAATACTCAGACCTTTCAATCGTGAACAGTCACCAATTGACGAGCCTGGCTTACGGCAACCCCAGAGGGTCTATCTCCAAAAGCTTACTAGGATACGACCTAGAGTTGGGGCGTACCCCGACTTACCTTAATTGCTCAAACCCAATTATGCGTTTTCTGGTCATGAGAATGGGTTAATTCTCTAGCTCTGTTTGACAAGGTTTTCGCTACCGGTGTTGTTACTCTCAAGGTGTTTTCAGGTTCGAGGGTGCCGACTCAAAGCCGCTTCACAACCGCCCACCTTGGGGATTTCAACCCTCTGTATCTTAATCCAAAGAAATTCAACCGTTCCAATAAAGTCCGCGCCTGATCGTAACATTCAATGTTAAATCAGGTGACTTACTTGCGAAGCAGTTGCTTGATCGTACTCAAGAGTTCTTGGGGATGGAAGGGTTTCGAGATATAAGCATCAGCCCCTTGTTTAATCCCCCAGTAACGATCAAATTCCTCACTTTTACTCGAACACATAACGACAGGAACGTTCTGGGTTTTGGGATGCTTCTTAATATGACGGCAGAGATCATAGCCATTCATTTTAGGCATCACAATATCTAACACCACCAAATCCAGATGCTTGATATCTTCAATTTTTTTTAAGGCATCCTCGCCATTTTCTGCTGAGATCACCTCCACACCGCTTTTTCGCAACATCTCGGCGATCATCTCTCGGAGGGAGATGCTATCATCGACAATCATGACTGTAGTCATATCTTTTATACTTTCGGCTGTTGAAATTAAGTTTAACTTAAACTGTGTAGGCTACCCCAAGGTTAGGAATTGGCTGTTACCTCCAATCTACCCACTTTCGAGAGGTTCTGTGCATTTTTTTATAATTTGTGAGATTGATAATATCTATACTCCCATTTTATAGGTTTCCGTCGCTTAAAGGATGAGGCATTCTAGCTACCTGTTACCATTAAGCTTAGTAACTCAAGGATCTCTTATGATTTTAGCGGGTTGCTGTGCCGAAAACATCTTAAGTCTACAAGTTGGCTGTTTGGGGTCGGTGGCACCAGGTGAGCAACCGGGTAAAAAACGATAATCCGCAAAGAGAAATTGATCCTCAAGTGTAACAATAGTAAACTGTTGGTTTTTCTAAGTTGGGAGTTTTTCCAAATGGCGCGTTTAGCTTTATTGAGTGTATCTGACAAACGCGGACTAATTGAGTTTGCCAAAAGTCTCGTTGAAGAATTCGGATTTGATTTAATTAGTAGTGGCGGTACAGCAACGGCATTAAAACAAGCGGGACTTCCCGTTACAAAAGTCTCCGATTATACGGGATTTCCAGAAATTTTAGGAGGACGAGTAAAAACCCTCCATCCTCGCATTCATGGGGGGATTTTAGCGCGGCGAGATGTAGGTCAAGATGTCACTGAATTAGAAACCCATGAAATTCGTCCCATTGATTTAGTTGTGGTGAATCTTTATCCCTTTGAACAAACCATTGCTAAACCCGATGTTACCTTAGCAGAAGCCATTGAAAATATTGATATTGGTGGCCCGACTTTATTACGAGCATCCGCTAAAAATTATGCCCATTTAACGGTATTATGTAACCCGGAACAATATGGAAATTATTTAGAAGAATTTAGGACAAAAAATGGAGAAATTTCTTTTGAATTTCGTCAACATTGTGCTTTAAAAGCCTTTCAACATACAGGAGCTTATGATCGAGCGATCGCTGCTTATTTAGAACAACAAGAACTCAGTGAAGCGTCTGCGTTTCCCCAAAGTTTTGTGTTAGCTGGAACTCAAATTCAATCCTTACGGTATGGAGAAAATCCCCATCAAGCTGCGGCTTGGTATCAAACTGGAACTCAACCGACGGGTTGGGCATCGGGTCAAATTTTGCAAGGTAAACCATTAAGTTATAATAATTTAGTGGATTTAGAAGCAGCCAGACGAATTATTTGTGAGTTTCCTGATCAACCCGCCGCTGCAATTTTAAAACATACCAATCCCTGTGGAGTTGCTATTGCAGATACGTTAGTGACAGCCTATGAAAAAGCTTTTAATGCTGATTCTATCTCGGCATTTGGGGGCATTGTAGCGTTAAATAGGAACATTGATTCACAGACCGCAAAGGCATTAAGCAAAACCTTTTTAGAATGTATTGTTGCTCCGGGTTGTGATGAAGAAGCGGCTCAAATTCTTAAGAAAAAATCAAACCTGCGAGTTTTAATTTTACCCGATGCCACTCAAGGGCCAACGGAAATTATTAAACCGATTGCGGGAGGATTTTTAGTTCAAAGTTGTGATGATGTCGTGGAACAATCAACCGACTGGAAAGTCGTAACAGAAAAGCAACCTAGCCTTGAACAATTAGCAGAATTAATGTTTGCTTGGAAAGTGGTTAAGCACGTTAAATCCAATGCGATTGTTATTACTAAAAATCAAACAACTTTGGGAGTTGGAGCTGGACAAATGAACCGCGTAGGCTCCGTTGAAATTGCGCTTAAACAAGCGGGAGAAAATGCTCAGGGAGCCGTTTTAGGAAGTGATGCTTTTTTCCCTTTTGATGATTCTGTTCGCACCGCAGCCGCAGCCGGAATTACCGCAATCGTACAACCCGGTGGTAGTCTGCGAGATCAAGATTCAATTAATGCGGCAAACGAATTAGGATTAGTGATGGTGTTCACAGGAATTCGTCATTTTGTTCATTAAGCCAGAATCACCTTGAAATTAATTTCAGGTTTAAGGGCGAGGTTCCCTCGCCCCTACAGGAGATTTTATATTAAGTGTTTTTGAAAAATGATTGACATTAGGCATCAATTATAGTTTCAATGTTAAACCTTGATTTATTAATAACAATAAAATGAAATTTTCATCCGTTGGGATTGCATTAGGAAGTAATTTAGGAAATTCTCAAAAAAATGTTGAAACCGCATTAGAGATTCTCAATCATCATCCTAATATTCACGTAAAATCCTGTTCAAGTTGGTATCAAACCGCCCCTATTGGGCCACCCCAACCGGATTATATTAATGGTTGTGCTATTCTGGATGTTCAACTCAAACCGGATCATCTCTTAGAAACCTTGTTAGCTATTGAAAATCAACTCGGACGCATCCGTCGGGAACGTTGGGGGCCAAGAACCCTTGACCTAGATTTACTTTTGTTTGATGATTTAATCTGGGAAACCCCTGTGTTAGAAATTCCCCATCCTCGCATGAGAGAACGAGCATTTGTCTTAGTTCCCCTAGCGGAAATAGCACCGAATTGGGTTGATCCAGTCACCGGAAAAACCATTATTCAACTGTTAGAAACTGTTGATTGTTCGGATGTTAAAAAACTTTAATTTTTTCCATTGTATACCGACTTCTAAATTATGACAAAACCCGGATCTGAACCCCCAACTCTTTTAGAAAATCGTCTATTTTACCGAGGACGAAAATTCAATTTTGATGTGAATTGTTTACGCCTTCCCAATGGAGTAGAAGGAAACTGGGAATGTATTCGTCATCCGGGTGGATCGTTGGTTATTCCTGTCACACCGGAAGGAAAATTAGTCTTAGTTAAACAATATCGATTTGCGGTTGAAGGACGTACTTTAGAATTCCCCGCAGGAACCGTTGAAGCGGATGAAGATCCGGCGGAAACTGTTAAACGAGAAATCGAAGAAGAAACCGGATATCGTGCCCATCGCTGGCAAAAATTAGGACAATTTATATTAGCACCGGGTTATTCCGATGAAATTATTTATGTGTTTTTAGCCCAAGATTTAGAGAAGTTAGAAACGCCCCCAGAACAGGATGATGATGAAGATATTGAGACGGTGTTAATGACACCTGAAGAACTAGAAAAAGCGATCTTAGACGGTGAACCCGTCGATGCTAAAACCATTTCGAGTTTTCTCTTAGCTAAACCCCATCTCAAAATTTAATCTTGAATCTGAATAATACAGATAGATTTCGGTTAAAATAGAATCAGTTTCTATACCGAAATCTAATTCTATGTCTGAAGATTTAATTTTATTTTGGCATCGGCGAGATCTAAGAATACAGGATAATTTAGGCTTAATAAAAGCTTGTCAATCCAGTTCTAAAGTCATTGGTTTATTCTGTTTAGATCCTAACCTTTTAAAGCGAGATGATGTTGCTCCAGTTCGCGTGAGTTACATGATCGGTTGTCTGGAATTTCTCCAAGAAGAATATAAAAAATTAGGCAGTCAATTATTGATTTTACAAGGAGAACCTCAAGAAATTATTCCAAAATTAGCCAGGGAATTAAAGGCTAAAGCGGTTTATTTTAATTTAGATATTGAACCCTTTGCAAAAAAACGCGATCGCAGTGTTTCAGAAGCTTTACAGTCTATTGGAATTAGAACCGAAACAACTTGGGATCAGTTACTTCATACTCCTGATCAAATATTAACTCAATCCCAAGAACCTTATAAAGTTTATACGCCTTTTTGGCGAAATTGGAGCCTAAAACCTAAAGTTAAACCTCAACCTCTATTCTCTAAATCGTTAATAGGTTTAACGGAAACTGAACAAGAATTAGTCAGAAATATTGGGGTAATTCCCCTGCCTTCGGCTCAAGAATTAGGTTTTATTTGGGATAACTTTTTAATTTTAAAACCGGGAGAAATTGCTGCCCAAGAACGATTAGAGGAATTTTGCGATCGCGCTCTTTATGAATATGATCAACAGCGAAATTTTCCGGCCATTGATGGAACTTCTCAACTGAGTGCTGCGTTAAAATTTGGGGTAATTAGTATTAGAAAAGTTTGGCAAAAAACGATAGAAGCGATGGAAAATTGTCGCAGTGATGAAACCCGAAATCAAATTCAATCTTGGCAACAGGAACTCGCCTGGAGAGAATTTTATCAACACGCTTTATATCATTTTCCCGAATTAGAATTAGGTGCCTATCGAGAACCTTTTAAAAGCTTTCCTTGGCAGAATAATGAACAGTATTTTCAAGCTTGGTGTGAGGGAAAAACGGGATATCCCATTGTTGATGCTGCGATGCGACAACTTCAGGAAATTGGCTGGATGCACAACCGTTGTCGGATGATCGTTGCTAGTTTTTTAACCAAAGATTTAATTATTAATTGGCAATGGGGAGAAAAATATTTTATGCAAACCTTAATTGATGGGGATTTAGCCTCTAATAATGGCGGATGGCAATGGAGTGCTTCCAGTGGAATGGATCCAAAACCATTAAGGATTTTTAACCCGGCTAGTCAAGCGCAAAAATTCGATCCTGAAGCGGAATATATTCGTCAATGGTTACCTGAATTAAGGTCTTTAGAAACTGAACAATTAGTGACTGGAAAAATATCATCCCGCGATCGCAAATCCTGCGGTTATCCCCAACCCATTGTTGATCATAATCAACAGCAACGTTTGTTTAAACAACTGTATCAAGAGCAAAAGATTTAACGTTATCAGAAACCGAGGGCTCAGAAACCGGGTTTTTCTCCTAACCTTTTGATTTCCAATCAGGGTTTGTGTAAAAACCCGGTTTCTCATTCTAGCTAGGGACTCAGAAACCGGGTTTTTTCTAACTTTTTGATTTTTAATCAAGCTGTCTACAAAAACCCAGTTTCTCACTCTGCTTTAATAATCTCATCATCCGTTGAAAAATCAACATCTACTTGGTCGAGTTTTCGGGCTAAATAATC
This sequence comes from Planktothrix sp., assembly GCF_046067725.1. NCBI lineage: Bacteria > Bacillati > Cyanobacteriota > Cyanophyceae > Oscillatoriales > Microcoleaceae > Planktothrix > Planktothrix sp. The sequence continues at coordinate 12,407 of NZ_JBJUDF010000187.1, read as the reverse complement.
ATTATGAAACGAATCTTTTAAACCAGAAATTAAATCAAATTCAGGTTTCCATTTTAAATCTTGCATGGCTTTATGAACATCCGCAAAAAAGTGTTGAACTCGCATGGGGAACGCTTTACGTTTGCCAAAATCAAACTGTTTAGGATCGTAATGAATTAGTTGTAGAGAATCTAAAGATTTACCCGCAGCAATAGCGCAAGCTTTCGCTAAACCATCAAAGGTAACATAACGTTCTCCAGAAACATTATACACTTGACCAATGGCTTTTTCATTGCCTAAAACCGCCGCCATTGCTGTTGCTAAATCTTTTACATGACCTAACTGGGTAATATGAAATCCATTCCCAGGAATTGGAATAGGACGATCTTTAACAATGCGATCAAAAAACCAAGATTCTAACGGATTATAATTTAATGGCCCATAAATATAGGTAGGACGAATTGATGTCCAAGGTAAATTTTGAGCTTGTAAATAACTCTCGGTTTCGGATTTCCCTAAATGACGACTTTTCGGATCAGTAGCATCCCCTTCAATATGAGGCATTTGATCAGATTTTAAATAAACCCCAGCCGAACTCATATACACAAAATGTTTGACCCGATCTTTGAATAAATCTGCTAAAGGTTTGGTATCACTGAGTTCTCGTCCATTATTATCAAAAATAGCATCAAATTCTTCATGAGCTAATTTGTCTTGAATTTGGGCTGCATCGGTGCGATCGCCATGAATTTGTTGAATTCCTTCAACGGGTGCAGGTTTTTTTCCGCGATTAAATAAAACCACATCATGCCCTTGTTCAACTAAAAGTTTTGTTAAATAAACCCCAATAAATCGGGTTCCGCCCATGATTAAAATTCGCATTTTTATCCCCTAAAACAATTTAATTTTCACATCTTGCCCCAACAGGAAATTCTCATCCTGATGGATTTCTATTTAATATTCATATCGAATAAAGGTACAGCCGTCAACTGATTGAAGAAGATTCAGTCTGTAAGCCACCCCTGAAAATGAAGTTAATGAGCAATCACACTTTAGGAAAATTGGCAGGATGGGGGGTATCTATCTGTGCTGGAATTGTAGATTTAGAGGAAAAAAAGATGCGATAAATCACACCGGGTAATATTGATAAAAAAATTATTAATATTACCAATGTTCCCATATAATATAAACGTTTCATATTAACATTTTGGAAAATAATGATTCAGTGAACTTGGCTATAGTATGCCTAAAATCCTATCTTGTTCCCTCACTCTTCTGACTTAATTCTTTAGATAGAGTTTAGGTATTTTAAACTGATGTTCAATATCAACAGTCAGTTATTCCCCAAACTCTACTGTTTTTTAAAAAGCGATTAATAGATATAAATTCCTCCTGTATCTTGGATATTAATCGCATTATCTCCGGCAACAACAGCAGCCGTTTTTACAGTGACATAAACTGTATTATCCTGCACATAAATCCGATTATCAATAGGGTGTTGCTACAATATTAATCCTCTCTACCTGTTAAGAAGGCATCCCTTCTGACGGTAGGGATTTAATTTGTAAAAACATCATTCCCACCCCTAATAAGCCTATCGTTAATCCCGCTAAAAATGAACGTAAAATTCCACTTCCAACCGACCAAGGAACAATAAAAATAATCCCGGCTGCTAAAATTAAACTCATCCACCAACAGCTACTAATTAAGATAAGCTTTAAAACGGAAATTTCAGGTTGAATTTTTTTAGCAACAAGACTCATCAAACAACCACCAATCAACCCAGTAATGGTAAAATTAATCAATTGACGAATTGAACCCAAGGTAAAAGATGCTAAATGAAACTGATTAAAGGCAATATCATATTCATTAATATAAGCACTCAATTGTGTTCCAATTGCTAAAGCGATCGCCCACATTAAAGCAATAACAAAAACCCGAATTCTACTTAAAGACCGAACAACTTTTTTTAACCCCCATCCCACACTTAACCCGCCCATAAATCCACAAGCTGCACCTACAATTATCCGTTCTTGCAGCAATTCTGAGGTGAATAAATCTCCGGTGGGAACATTTCGGGCGATATCCCATAAATTGAGTAAAAGTCCCACTGACCAAAATAAACTAATAATTAAAAGGTTAAGTATCATTTCAATAAAAATTCAAAGGTTTAAAGTTTATAGCAGTTTCGTAAATCGGGTATTTAACGAGGTAGAAAAAAATCCAGTGAATTTTATTTTATTTCTGTTCCCTCTTCCTGAATTCTTTGATATTGATAGGAACGATTTTCAGCCCCCCAAACTTGTTTTCCCTTGGCATCAAAGCCTCGATCTTGAGTTTCCATGCTTTGTTGATCTAATTTAATTGTATTTGTAATTTTAACCGCCCCCCTAAAATTAGTTGGACAACCTCCTGGTTGAGTTTCACCAATATATTCAGTTCCCATCGGTTTCAAAAATACACGACAATTGGCATTCTGTATTTCTTGAGAACTAATCACCCGTTCTGATAGAGGTTTCTGACACAAACCAATCCAATTTTTAGGATTAATAAGTTTAAAACTAACGGACTCAATCCTATTTCTATCCGCACTCGGTTTAATTTCTAAAACCCTCTGACGATAGGGTTGCGATAAATTACGAGTTAACGCTTGTTCTTGATAGAGAAAAACGCCTTCAGATGGTTTAACAGAACCTGGTGTAGAATTTAACTGAACCTCACAAGTCGTCATCCGAACACTCGGCGCATCAGGAATGGCTTTAGCTTGTGCTGAAGTTTCCATAACCCCCGTCAAATAAGATACCACTTTCTGAGCATGACCTTGCATTGGATCAGGTGGAGTCACACACCCCCCCAAAATAACAGCAACCCCTAAAATAGAAACAGGAGATAATTTAATCATGAGAACATCCAAACTATAGCCAGTCCTTTAGGGCTTTAAAACATTGTAGATCCACTTTTTAATTTAACCTTGTAAATTATTATTATGCCAACTTACACCGGAATTTCTAGCGAAGCCTTTCGTCATCCCCTGGATAAAGAAGCAGAAGTTGCTCTCCGTAGCGTTCCAGGTTTTGATTTAATTGCCAGTAAATTTGTAGAATTCGTTTATGAACGCCCTCAATATGTTTACTTGATGGGAAATGCGATACAAGTTGGGCCGAGACAATATGCGAGTATTTATCATCTATTTCGAGAATGTGTTCGAGATTTAGATATTTTTCCTGAACCTGGTTTATTTGTCTCTCAAAACCCTCAAGTTAATAGTTATGCTTTGGGACAAGAACACCCTTATATTATTCTGAATACAGGTCTTTTAGACTTAGTAGATGAAGCAGAATTACGGGCAGTTTTAGCCCATGAATTAGGGCATATTAAATGCGGTCATCCGATTTTAAATCAGATGGCAATTTGGGCGATGGGTGTAGCTTCTATGATTGGAGAAGTAACATTTGGTTTAGGAAATATCGTTAGTAGCGGTTTAATTTATGCCTTTTATGAATGGCGAAGAAAAGCTGAATTATCCGCAGATAGAGCCGCATTATTAGTAACAGATGATCTCAAATGCGTGATGAAATCCATGATGGAATTAGCGGGAGTCAGTACAAAATATGCCCATGAATGTAGTTTAGATGAATTTATTCGTCAATCAGAACAATATCGAGATTTAGATCAAGATGGTTTAAATCAAGTGTATAAATTTTTATTGTATAATGGCGGTCAAGGCATGATGTTAAGTCATCCTTTTCCTGTTGAACGCATTCAGTATTTACAACACTGGGCTAATTCTGCGGAATATCAGAAAATTCGTTCCGGTCAATATCAACGAGCAACCGCCGAAGGTTCTGTTAATGTTAAAGCCGAAAAAGCTAAAGATGAAGTCGATGATTTACGCCGCCAAATTGAGGAGTTACAAAACCAAATTAATCGGATGAAATCTAAATAATATTGTCAATAAACCGGGTTTATGAGTAAGAAACCCCCAAATTTTAAGAAACCGGGTTTCTGTATTAATCTAGCTTTAATATCATTAACTCTGGGGTAGAAACCCGGTTTCTGGGCACAGCAAAGAACGTTATGACAAAATAGAAGTAATGAATATCAGTATTTAGTGGAGTTTGCTGATAGTCAAGGGATTGAATATGCTATGGCTATTTTAAAAGCAGATGAAATTTTAGTTCTGCAATATGAACTCGCAGTTGCTTAGAAATACAAGAGGAATAGAAGTTAGAGACAAGCGATCGCCCCTTAAAAGAGTTTCAGTGCTACACTAGAATTACAGTATTGTCTGGTGGCAATTGTGTCATACCCTACTTGCAGGAGGAAAATACATGGTAACTACGCTCGAAATTGACAAAACTCTTCTTCAAGAAGCTCTTGATTTAAGTAACCATTCAACACCTACTACATTAATTGAAGCAGCTTTACGCGAGTATATTCAACGTCGTAAACAACTAAAAATATTGGAATTGTTTGGTACTATTGACTACGATGAAGATTATAACTACAAGCAACAGCGACAAACAACATGAATGTTCTTGTTGATAGTTCCGTTTGGTCGCTGGCATTGCGGCGCAACACAACAAATGATGCGATCGTGATCGTTAATGTTCTGCGCGATTTGATTGCAGATGGACGAGTTGTTTTACTAGGGGCTATTCGTCAGGAGGTGCTTTCTGGGGTGCGCTATAAGGAACAGTTTGTTCGCTTGCAAGAGTATCTTCGAGCTTTTCCTGATTTAGAGCTCACAACTGAAGATTATGAGTTAGCCGCAGAGTTTTTCAATACCTGTCGCACTAAAGGCGTTCAGGGTTCAAATACTGATTATCTGCTATGTGCCGTTGCTCATCGTCGCGGCTACAGCATTTTCACTACTGATAAAGATTTTGAGAATTTCCGATCGCACATTCCTATCGTATTGCTATGAGACAGTTAAATATCATTCTTAATTAAATCAAATGTAGAGCAACCACTGCTAGTCACCTGCCCAATAATTTTCTTTTCTGAAGTAAAGACATTCCCTTATTTTAGTTCTAAAATATGAACTTGCAGTTGCTTATAAATATAAGAAAAGTATAAGTTAGAGCAAAAAAGATCGTCCTTTTGGCTGTTTAGACAAAAGGTGTGATCGCACTTTGGGAAAAAAATGCGATCGCATCTTCTAAATAAAAACTGATCGCCCCTAATAAAAAAGGAGCGATACCAATAGCGGCTGGTCTAACCTAGTATTAGATAAGGGGTAGCACCAAGAACTTCTGCACAATAATTCCAGTCCCAGAAATTATCATTACCATTGCCATTTTCATTTTGACCATTTTGAGTGTTTACAGCACCACGAGTGCTTGGGTTGATAGTGTTGCTAGGGTTAGTATAGTTATAATTTTTCTTGTAGTTATCACCGGAAATATTCTGCGCTCGTCCATAGGGATCATCTACAATAATTCCACCCCGATTCCAGTCGATATCAAGAACTTGGTTCTCCCGTACCGATGGTGATAAGTAAATCTTATAAATAAAGACAAGCTAGTAGCTTTTCACGCATCATCTCAAAATTTTTGAAGCCATAGCTTTGACAAAGAATTAATTTGATCCGGTTGTTTAATCCCTCCATGACTCCACTGGTTGTTCGATTAATAAAATAATGGCAAATATCGGGAAGATGGTGTTTAAGAGTTTGGGCAGTTTTTCCAAAAAGAATAAGAGCCGAATTGAGCCATTTCTTTAATCTTCTCATTCCCATAAGAACCGTTGTACTGCTTTCATAAATATCTCGGAGTTCCTCTTTTAATTCATAAGCGATACTCAAACAGGGGGAGGTCTTTAACAACAGTTTCAGATCACTTCTCTCTTCGGGGGTTAAATCGACATAATTTTTGAGCAGTAAGCACCGATTTTTTAAGCCTTTTAGTTCTAATTTAAGTCGAAGTTGATTCAGGGAACTGTTGACTAACTTGATCACATGAAATCGGTCAATGACAATTAAAGCATTAGGAAAAACTTCCCGAATCACTTTTTTAAATCCTCCCCACATATCCACAGAAACCTCTTTGACATTGGCTCTCATTGATTCAGGTTGCTGCTTTAACACTTCGATAATCTCTGAACTTTTATGAGAATCAATGACTTCTAATAACGAACTATTTGATAGATCACTGACTACAGTAACAAAGTTTCTTTTTCCTTTTTGACGGCTGAATTCATCTAAGCTTAATTTTTCCGGTTCTCCCCAGCTTTTTTTTTTCTGAAGGGCGATTCTTTGAAAGATACTTCCCACTTGATGAGGGCTTAATTGTTCGTTCTGGCTGACTTGCTCTACAGTTAATTCTTTAACTCTTTCATAGATATATTCTTCATAACGAATGGTGTAATTCCGCCTTTTCTCTACAAATTCTAAGGGTTCTGTTGGATATTTTTTACATCCAGCACAATAAAATTGGCGACGGGGTAGATGCAGATAAACTCCCTGCCCACAAATGGATAGATCTCGGATTAACATCGAGCGAGTTTGATGAATATGATCGGTATAACTTTGACAATGTGGACAAGTAATCCCCTCGTTTAATAACTCTAACTTAAGAACAATAAAACCTTCTTGTTCTTGACAAGTGAACACCGTAATATTCGGGAGGTTAAGCAAACGCTCTAATTGAAAGTCCATATTTAGTCGGAGTGTAAAACGTAGCTGAAGCTACATTTTACACTATTTATTGAGGAGAGCCTATTCAACTGTCTCTTTTTGACTGGGCTAGATACGAGAATCCCACCCTAAGCGCGTAGCGTAGGGGTGGGAGTGTCAATTGAGTTGAGTCACCTTTCAAGCAACGGAATATTACTCTGGTTGAGATGGGCGAATGGTTAATAGATCTCTTAAAATTGCCAACAACCCTTGATTCTAGGGTTCCTTTTTGGCACAATAGAGCATCCAGTTGAGCAGAGATAATGAACCAACCTTCATCTATCCTCTCCTCTGTAACTTCTGCCTTTATGCAGTAACACCTAGTTCCCTAATGACTCCCCGCGAAAAAGCTCTTTTTTTCTTCCAATTGGCAACATTATTGAATTCCGGCTTAACGGTACAGCAGAGCTTAACTTTGGTGGGGAAAGAAAGCTATCCTCAATTAAGCCGTTATCTCAATAAAATGATAGCAGCCACAGGGAGAGGGGCTGATTTAGCCTCCGCCTTAGCCCTAGCATCCCGATATTTTGACCGTTGGACAATTGGTTTGATCCAAATGGGAGAATCCCTGGGGATGTTACCGGAAGTTTGCTATCGGATTGCTGAGATCGAAGAACAACAAGCTCGTCATCAAAAACTGTATCAATCTGTTACTATTGCTGCCATTACTACCGCCATCAGTCTAACTCTGTTGGTACTTACCTTATGTTATTTATTAGGTTTATCGGGTCAGGGGTGGTTTCTCGTTGTGGGGATTTTAGCAATCATGGGATTAGCAATTCCTAAAGTTCTGCCTCGTTTACCTTGGGTCAGAAAAATTTCGACTGCTCGCATGATGTTGTATTTGGGAGAATTAAGATTACCCCTGAGTTGCGGGATGTCCTTATTAGCCGGATTAGAATTAATTCGCTCTCATATTCCAAAATCCGAAATGAAAGCCACTATTACGATTGCATTAGGTCAAATTCCTGCGGAAAAAACTTTAAGCCAAAGTTTAGAGGGTCGTTTACCTGCGGTGGCTTTGCAAATGCTCCGCACCGGAGAAGCAACGGGACGATTAGATTTAGCCTTACAAAAACTGACTAATTATTATGAAGAGGAACTTGAAGAAACCCTACGTCGTCTACAAGCTATTCTGGTTCCTGCAACAATTATTATTGCGGGTACAATTGTCTTGCTCTTAGCACTACAATCCCTAAAATCCCTATTAATTCTCTTACCCAAGTAATACTGGCTCGACTGGGTAGATTTTATCCCTATTCCCTATTCCTTATTCCCTATTTCGATAAAAAATTGGACTTTACTCTTGTGAAACTGAGCAACACCATTTAAGCTGTTAAGTCAAAACACACTGATTTTTTGGCAATTATCAGTTGATAATGAAAATACCCAAACCTCAACGACTAAGACCAAGATGGATTTTTGGGGCAATGGCTGGGGTATTGTTCAGCAACGCTGCTGTTATGATTCCTCAAGCCAAAGCGCATCATCCCAACGCTTGCGCCCCATCCATGGAATATATGAGAGTCCCTTCACCGATTCTCGATTTTCCCAACCCGGATCGCACGGTATTCTGTGGAGAAGATCGTGTCATTTTGACCTATGGCCCGTTCCAAGTCCCTATCTTAATCAGTGAATTAAAAGCTTTTGCTGAAACTGGGACGATGACCAAAACGATTAGTCAAATCGTTAAGGCATCTAAAATCGAGCCCGATACCCTTCGAGGTCTCATGACCTTAGAAGTCGGCTTTGATTTAGTTCCCTTCGTTTGCATTATCACCTCCCCAGAAGGTGAAGAATTAACTGATGCTGTGGGGACAACGATTAGACTGCATCGTGGAAAGCCTGGAATCTCGAATAGCACTGCTGCTATGAACGGAACAGCAGTCCGTGCAGCCTTGATCAATGCCTTGAGTGCAGACGGGAAACTATCCTTCTTGGATATTCTGGATAACTATCCCACCCCTGGAGCATACGTTGATATCGGTAATATTCCTGAGACGGTGGATACAGTTAAGAGTCTAGCAGGGAATCTGGATTCTCTGTTTAAGAAAGCGTCTCAATATGGAAAAGCTGGGTGTTCACTGCAAGAAGTGGATTTACCTGAAGTATCCGCGCCTGCACCACCCCCCCCAGCACCACCATTACCCCCACCACCGCCACTAGCACCGCCACCCCCAGCACCACCCGTGCGAGGTCTGTGGTAAAGGCGTTATTATGAACTAACGCTTTTCTGTGGCTGATGCCATCTCTTCTCGTGAAGGGGTGGCATCATTTTGGAGTAGGACATCAGGTTAAGCACTGTACTTAATTAACGATGTTTCGTCGTATGCTCGTCTTGAGTATCAGTTGCATCGGCTCCTTCGAGATATTGACTATCGATTAAGAATGCTCCTTTTGAGAATAAAATCCCCCAATAGCCACCCGGTCGTCTATCAATGACCACTCCAACTTCACCCAGTTTAATAACGCTGGATGGGCGTAAAATTGGCATAGGCTCGGCTGTTTTCACATAGGGAGGAATGGCAATTACTTTCACTTTTTGATGGATTTCAAACTCTTTTTCCATGGACAAACCTAGAAATCATCTTCACTTCGTAAGATATCATGGGGCTTAATCCCCTAATTGTCGGGATTTTGTCGGCAAAATTAAAAACAAGCACGTTAAACTTGAGGCAGTGAAAGAATAAGACTATTTGAGGGGGTAGTAATTATGGCTACGGATCGTCGAGTGTCTCGTGTGGCTTCACTGATTAAACGAGAGGTCAGTCAGATTTTAATTGATGGGATTAAAGATGATCGGGTTGGCACTGGTATGGTTAGTATTACCGATGTCGATGTTTCAGGCGACCTACAACACGCCAAAATTTTTGTCAGTATCTACGGGACAGAAGAAGCCAGAAAAGAAACAATGGAAGGGTTAAAATCTGCTACGGGTTATGTTCGTTCTTATTTAGGTCAGCGTGTCCGTTTGCGTCGGACTCCCGAAGTGATTTTTATTGAAGATCGTTCTTTGGAAAGAGGCGACAAAATGTTAACGTTATTAAACGAACTAGCTCATAACCGCAAACCGGACGAAGAAGATTTGAGTAATTACGGGGAGGAAGAGTAGGAGGCAGGGGGAGCAGGGGGAAATACATTGATACTCCTGACTTTGTAATCTGTAACCGTCAACCGCCAGCCAATACTGATAACTAATAAATAATAACTAAGAAATCTCATTTATGACTCTTTCTTTAGCTGAACAAGTAGCCCAGATGGTCGTGGTTCGCGCCTCTGGTTTTTTGTTTGATCATCAAATTCGTTATCCTCTGTGGGAACCTCCAGTGCATCGATTGCAACATTGGTTACAGGATTTAGGCGTGGGGGGAGTCATTTTAGTGGATGGGAGTGCGATGGAGTTAGCGATTCGCACTCAGTTGCTGCAATCTTGGGCGAAATTTCCGTTATTGGTGGCGGCGGACGTAGAAGAGGGGGTGGGTCAGCGATTTGCTGGAGCGACTTGGCTTCCCCCGATGATGGCGATTGGAGCCTTAGCCAATCAATCTTTAGAACAGGCGGAATTATATGCGGAAAAAATCGGCGAGATTATCGCTCAAGAAGCCTTGATAGTGGGTTTAAATTGGATATTGGCTCCGGTGGTAGATGTTAATAATAATCCTAAAAATCCGGTGATTAATGTCCGTTCTTTTGGGGAAACGCCACAACGGGTGAGTCGATTAGCAACGGCTTTGATTCGAGGATGTCAACGTTATCCGGTGTTGACCGCAGCGAAACATTTTCCGGGTCATGGAGATACGGCGATTGATTCTCATATCGAATTACCTAGTATTCCTCACCCAGATGAACGGTTAACCGAAATCGAGTTACCCCCCTTTGTAGCCAGTATGAAATCCGGGGTGGATGCGGTGATGATGGCTCATTTGTTAATTCCGGCTTGGGATGCAGAACGTCCGGCTACCTTATCTCCGGCTATTGTTCAAGGTCAGTTGAGACAACGGTTAGGGTTTGAGGGGTTGGTGGTGACGGATGCCTTAGTGATGGGGGCGATCGCTAAACGATATTCTCAAGAAGAAGCCGCCATTTTAGCGGTTGAAGCGGGAGCAGATATTTTATTAATGCCGCTTGATCCCCAAGTAACGATTGAAGCGGTCTGTGGTGCGGTGGCTGAAGGTCGGATTCCCCGTGAACGAATTGAAGCGTCTGTAAACCGCATTTGGCAAGCTAAAGCTAAGGTGTTTCCGAACTGGCGATCGTCGGAACCTTATATTCCAACCCAGCGAGATCCGAAGATTGTCTTTGATTCTCTGTCTCAACGGATTTCTCAAGAAACGGTCACAACTATTTTACAACAGTCTCTGAAACAGGGGGGGAACCTACCGTTAGTCATCCCTCAGACTCCACAACCTTTGCAAAATTTGGTGATTGTGGATGATTTGCTCAATTGTGCAATTTTAGGCAACCATACCCCAGCGATAGCCCGTCCAACCCAGTTGGGTTATCAGTTACAACTGGTAGATTGTCATGCTGTAGTGTCTTCAGGTTCAGAAACCGATTCATTACTCCGTATTTCCTCTGATCCGACATTATTACAAGTTTTTATTCGTGCTAATGCGTTCCGTGATAGTTCGGGGTTAACCCAAATTGCTCAACATTGCTTAAATATTTTGTTAAGACAGAATCAGTTACAAGCCCTTGTAATTTACGGTAGTCCTTATACCCTGGAACAGTTTTTACCTCAAATTCCCTCCACAACTCCTTTTGTTTTCTCCTATGGTCAAACTCCGACGGCACAGGCGATTGCATTAAAAGTCCTCTGGGGAATTTAGCCAAAATTTAACAATGGCATTTCAGCGTCAATCCCAAGCTGGATGCAAAAAACCTTGATAAGCTTAATCCACGTCCTGGGGGAAGCAAGAGTGACTTTTTAAAATTTTATGAAAAAAGGCAAGGTATTTGTATTGGCTTATACTGAAAAAAAAACTTTCCTAAAACCAATTTTTCGATTATATTAAGAGTGATGCCAAAAACTTCTCCGGCAACGCCAAGAGGGCGAACTATGACTTACACCACTGTTCAATATTCATTAGATGTGATCAAAGACGAAGCCCGTCAACTGGTCATCAAGGGAATTGTGAGCCGTCAGCAACCCATCTATACACTTTGCCAATATATCCCGGCGCGGGAATGGGCTTGTGTGGAGTGTGAGTTGGAAGAATGCAATTTCTTGCTTCGAGATCGGATTGGCGACTTAATTGGCCATGAAACTTGGGATAACGACTAAACACCCAACTGATTTACCGGGTAAAAAAGAGTTGATCTTGGCAGTTTGGAGAAATCATTGATCGCAGCCTGAAATGGGGGAATAAGTAATCAAGTTAAATTTGAAATACGTGCGATTTGAATATTGATTTTATCATCCTGCTAAATTGTGTCAGAATTCGTTGTGCGATTTGATACAACTTATAAATTTCATAGGATAAGCCCGCCTCACACTTTTGAACCTCCTGTTTGTAGATTCTGATTCCCAGAATGGGGGTGTGTTGGCGGGACTTATCAGTACCGATACTTTTTTGCTAACATTTGCTAACAAACATATAAGTTAAGATGTTCTCTCAACCAAGGCGTATCAACCAATGCACGAAGGAAGATCCCTCGCGCACCATTTAGATCTCTGTCCATCTTTAATTGGGTGGATGTGGATTTTATTGTTTTTGCTCCACCCAAATTCTTGATAATTTCACCTGTCCAT
>NZ_JBJUDF010000186.1:0-23390 GCF_046067725.1 Planktothrix sp. | reverse complement strand
ATAGTACAGAAGACCTAACTCCTGTTGATTATGTGAGTGGTGCAATTGTACATTTAGCCAGTCAAGAAACCTCTTTAGGGAAAGCATTTCATTTGTTGAATTCTCACCCAACCTTAAATCGTGAGTTATTTGATTGTGTTCAGGAAATGGGTTATCCGTTGCAGTTGGTTTCGTTTGAAAAATGGCGATCGCATTTAACAGAACAATGTAAAATTAATACAGATAATGCTTTATCTCCGGTGTTAGATAACTTTTCAGATGAAAATTTATCAGCAGGTTATCCCCCCCAGTTTGATTCTGAAAATACGGTAATGGGGTTAAAGAGTACAGCGTTTAATTTTCCCCCGATTGATCAAAAATTGTTAAAAACTTATTTTGAATATTTTACTAAAAGTGGGTTTTTAACAAAATAAATGCTCGATTTCATCACACCCCATAAGCTGAATTGCACAGCTTATCTTATCCCCAAATTCAAAATATCCAGAGCATCAATTCCAAGAGTGATAGAATCTGTGATCATCATGCTGATTCTGAATATTGACTATTGATGATACCTCCCTATGGTATGCTGAATTAATGTCTAACTCAATAGATAGCGATTAACAGTTATAATGCCCCCATTTTAGCGCGAGAAGAATTCCATGAATGTTGCAGAAAAAACCTCAGACAGCATGAATCTCAAAGAAGAGACTCGAACTTTCAATCAATCTCTTCAAGAATTTTTAAGATTTATTCAAGTTTATTGGTATCCTAAAGAACCCCAGGATAGAGCTTTTTCACAAATTATTCGTTCCTGGGGAATGATCGTTTTATTATTTTTATTATTAGTGGGAGTAGTAGGTCTTAATGCGTTTAATAGTTTTGTTTTCAGAGACTTAATTAGCGTCACAGAAGCTAGGGATGCAGAAAAATTAACTCATTTTGTGATTATTTATGGGATTACCCTAGGCAGTATGACCTTTTTCTCAGGATTATCTAGGTTTCTTAAAAAGTTAATTGCCCTGGATTGGTATCAATGGATTAACAATAATATCTTGCAAAAATATTTTAAAAATCGGGCTTATTATCAAATCAACTTTAAAGGGGATATTGAAAATCCAGATCAACGTTTATCCCAAGAAATTCAACCCATCGCCAGAACAACGATGGACTTTTTAACAACCTGCGTCGAAAAAGTCATGGAGATGCTGGTTTTTATTGCCATTCTTTGGTCAATTTCTAAAACAATTTCTATTGTGCTTTTGGTTTATACGATTATTGGAAATATTGTTGCTACCTATATTACTCAACAATTAAATAAAGTCAATAAACAACAATTAGAAATCGAAGGAACCTATAAATACGCCATTACTCATGTTCGGACTCACGCCGAATCGATTGCATTTTTTAGAGGGGAAGAAAAAGAATTAAATATTATTCAAAGGAAGTTCAATCAGGTGATTAAAATCATGATTGAAAGAATTAATTGGGAAAGAACCCAGGAATTTTTTAACCGAGGCTACCAATCCATGGTTCAACTCTTCCCCTTCTTAATTGTTTCCCCGTTGTATATTAGTGGTCAAATTGAGTTTGGACAAGTTAACCAAGCCAGCTATTGTTGCTATTTCTTTTCAACAGCATTATCCGTATTAGTCGATGAATTTGGACGCTCTGGTGAGTTTATTAATTATATTGAACGATTAGAAGGTTTTTCCCAAGCGTTAGATACCGTCAGCGAACAAACCAACCCGGTTAGTACCATTAAAGTCATTGAAGATAACAATCTAACCTTTGAGGATGTCACCTTACAAACACCCGACGCTGCTAAAGTGATTGTCGAACATTTATCACTGTCCGTTGAACCCGGTGAAGGGTTATTAATTGTTGGGCCAAGTGGTCGAGGAAAAAGTTCTCTTTTACGAGCTATTTCTGGGTTATGGAATACAGGGACAGGTCATCTCGTGCGACCTCCCCTCGACGATTTATTATTTTTACCCCAACGTCCTTATATCATTTTAGGAACCTTGCGTGAACAGCTAATTTATCCTCAAACGACAACGGAGATGAGTGAATCCCAATTAAAAGAAATCTTACAACAAGTTAACCTGCAAGATGTTCTTAATCGGATTAGAAATTTTGATGAAGAAGTAGCTTGGGAAAATATTTTATCTTTGGGAGAACAACAACGTTTAGCCTTTGCGAGACTGTTTGTAAATCAGCCGGATTTTGTGATTTTAGATGAAGCCACCAGTGCTTTAGATTTAAAAAATGAAGATCATTTATATAAACAGTTACAACAAACCGGAAAAACCTTTATTAGTGTCGGACATCGAGAAAGTTTGTTTAACTATCATCAAAAGGTTTTGGAACTTTCCGAGGATTCTACTTGGCGGTTAATGACGATGAAAGACTATTATTCATCAACAACCGCCACTCATTCTCACAACGGTCAAACCGTTTATGAAACTATAGAAATTGTCTCTGAAATCAACAATCAAGACAATTTTACCCATCAAGAAATGCAAAAACTGACCAACTATAGCTTAAGTACCATTAAGAATAAAGCCAGTCGAGGTCAAACGATTGTTGGGAATGATGGTCTGAGCTATCGTTATGATAAAACCCTTGATATTGCAAAATGGGTGAGACTTTAACTTCTCAGGGAACTTAGAGTTAATTCTTAATTGTTCATTCCTCCCCATCCGGGTAACGACAGGCGATGATGGAAGATAAGGGACACTTCTCCATGCCCTTGTTGTTCGTAGAGAAGGTTATTTCTATGCCATCCTTGAGATATGCCTATTTTCCGGGTTGTGTAGCCCAGGGAGCTTGTCGGGAACTGTATCAATCTACGCAAGTCCTCACCCAAACGTTAGGCATTGAACTCATTGAACTCAAAAAGGCATCTTGCTGCGGTTCGGGAACCTTCAAAGAAGATTCTCGACTGTTGGAGGATACCGTAAATGCCCGGAATATTGCGTTAGCAGAAGAATTAAATTTACCCTTACTGACCCATTGCAGCACTTGTCAAGGGGTTATTGGTCATGTGGATGAACGCTTAAAGGAATTTCAACACACCGATCCAGCTTATATTGAAAAGGTCAATGGATTACTCTGTAAAGAGGGATGTTCCCCCTATCAAGGGACAACGGAAGTTAAACACCTGCTTTGGGCGTTAGTCGCCGATTATGGTTTAGCTGAAATTCAACAACGAGTCAAGCGCAAATTGTCCGGTTTGAAGTGTGCCGCCTTTTATGGCTGTTACCTGTTACGAGCTCAAACCCATCTGGTTTATGATGACCCCCATCAACCGGAATCGATGGAAAACTTGTTTCGGGCAATTGGGGTGACTCCCGTTTATTATCGGGGTAGAACTCAATGTTGCGGCTGGCCCTTATCAAGTTATGCCACCGAATCGGCGTTTCAAATGGCTGGAAACCAGATTCAAGAGGCTCTTGAAAACGGTGCAGATTGTTTAGTTACTCCTTGTCCTTTGTGTCATCTGAATTTAGATTCCCGCCAACCGGAAGTGGAAAAAGTCATCGGACGTCCCTTGGGTTTACCTGTTCTCCATCTTCCCCAATTAGTGGCTCTCGCCCTCGGTATTGACCCGAAACAACTGGGTTTAGACCGCCATGTGGTTTCGACAAAATCGGTTTTGGAAAAACTCCCATAGCACTACACATTACGGTTAGGACTTCAGAGTGAATCCAGCAAACCCTTTGATTTCTTACAGTTAAGCTGTTCCCTATAGCAAGATTGTCTATTGCCTATAGCAAGATTGCCTATTCCCTATTCCCTATTCCCTGTTCCCTTAATACAAGGGACATTTTGCACTCCTGGGTCAAGAGTTAAGGGTCAATGGCCAAGCAAAGTATTACATTGTTTAAAGTTTTATCGCCTTATGTGTATTGGACGTGAAACACTGGGGTATTGTGATGGAATATATGGGATGATTCCGCTCATAGAAAAATAGCCACGATGGTTTTACCGGAGTGGGTACTAGCTGATTGGCATCGTCTTTAGGAGGAAAACTCTTTTAAGAATCCCTCGAATTTCATTCGCAGGAATGTCAAGTCACGCTGGACTTCTAACCTGTATTCAGGGCAGAACTTGTAACATTTTGATATCTACTGGAGAAATCATTCAATGTCTCATTCAGTCAAAATTTACGATACCTGTATCGGCTGTACCCAATGCGTTCGCGCTTGTCCCACTGACGTCCTTGAGATGGTTCCTTGGGATGGTTGCAAAGCGGGTCAGATTGCTTCTTCCCCCCGCACAATGGATTGTGTCGGTTGCAAACGGTGCGAAACCGCCTGTCCTACGGACTTCTTAAGTATTCGGGTTTATCTCGGTGCTGAAACAACTCGGAGCATGGGTCTAGCTTATTAAACTCTGCCCCAAAGCGGGTTTTTTCTATCTATTCCAACTGCTGATCTCCACCCGGAAACGGACAGTTGGTTCAATCTTCAACAGAGGGCGGAATTTACCCCCTCTTTTTTATTTATTAATCGGTAAAATCCCCAGATAGATATTCCCACAAGAGGGAACTTTTAAAATCTTCAACCACAAAGGTTACCCCTAAATCATTTAAGCTTTTTGAATCATGGGTGGAAGCAACCCCAATGGTTTTAATCCCCGCAGCAATGGCAGAACGAATTCCTGAAGGAGAATCTTCAAATGCGATCGCATCTTCTGCTAGAATATTTAATTGATCTAAACAATATTGGTAAGGGGCCGGATTGGGTTTTCCGATTCCAATTTCATCGGATAAAATGACCGCATCAAAATAATCTGATAAATTCAGAACGTTGAGCATCAAATCTGTATTTTCACGAGGTGCATTGGTTACTAAACCCGTTTTAAAAGATTGGTTTTTGACCCAAGATAAAAACTCATTTAATCCAGCCAAAGGTTCTAAATTAATCGCCAATTCTCTAAAATTTGCTTCTTTTAAATTCGCTAATTTTAATCCTTCTTCTGGGGATAACTGAGGAAATAAATCCTGCACAATTTCAGCATTCGTTTTGCCACTAATATGCGCTTTATAAAAATTAGAATTAATTGGAATTTGATAGCTTTCTAAAACATGAGCCCAGGTTTGATAATGTAAAGGGTCAGTATTCGTTAGGGTTCCATCTAAGTCAAATAAAATAGCTTTAAGCATGATTAAATTGGGTAGAAAAACCGGGTTTTTACCTCATCAGGATTTACGCAAAAACCCGGTTTCTGAACCCAAAATCAAGCTTGTCGCTCTGAGCCTCAATGAGAAACCGGGTTTTTTAACCCCTTGTGCGTAAGTCCTGCTCATTTTACAATGATATAGCAATCTGGGCCCAGGTTATAATATTTTAGGGTAGGGATTGGCAGACCCAAGCCTCTTTGCGCCTGGGTTGGGTCTCCTCACCCCTACAGGTTTTGATCACAAATCATTGAGACTTTCTATACAGATAATTGTGGCTTAAAAACCCAGTTTTTGTTTCTAATTTTATTTTTGAATTGTCCCATCTGGCATAATAGCTCCTTGAAAATTAGCTTCTGTGGTGTCCGCTCCATTTAAGTCGGCTGAATTCAAATCTGCATCCTTAAAATTAGCACCCTTGAGTTTAGCATTATTCAGTTTAGCACCTCGAATAAATGCCCCTGTGAGATTGGCTTGACTGAGGTTAGCATTGGTTAAATTGGCTTGAGTTAACGCAGTTCCACTTAAATCAGCACCCGTTAAATTTGCCCCCGTAAAATCAACATTATCTAACAACGCTCCTTTGAGATTAACTCCTTTTAAATCCGCTTGACTAAAGTTAGAATTATTGAGTTTAGCGTTTTCTAAATTTTGCCCTTGTAAGCTTTTCCCACTAAAATCACATCCAAAACATTCTTGATCTTGACCTAACTGCACTTGAGCCGCAGGTTTTTGACAACTTGAAACCATTAACATTAACACCCCTAAAGTGATTAATGTTAAGGATTTATATTGATTCCGAAGCTGTAAGACCTTAAATTTCCGTATTGAAAACATGGATAACGAATTAGAACTTAATTTCTGCATGATTTAAAATTTTATCCTTAATTTCCCCAATATCGTCGCCAATGAAATAGATTCTCAATCCAATCAAATAATACCCGATTTTGACGACGACGTTGATGAATCCAAGCAATCGCACTTTGATGATAAACTTCTGAAAACGTGGGCAATATAGCTGGAAATTCTGCTAACGTTTTCAAATTTATCCCTTGACGAATGGCTAAAGCTAGGATGTGAATCAACTCACTCGCTTGAGAACCCACCACCGTAGCTCCTAATAGTTTACCATTCGAGAGTCCCACCAGTTTACAAAACCCTGTTGTTTCTCCCCAAATTTGAGCTTGAATCATCATTTTCAAGGATTGTCGTTCAACAATAACCTGAGTTCCATAGCGTTGTTTAGCTTGGGTTTCTGTTAACCCAACTTGTGCTAATTGCGGGTTAGAAAAAATCGCCCAAGGAATCCCTTGATAATTGACCTTAAACTTGGGCCAGTATAACGTATTTTTAAGGGCAATTTGGGCTTCATATTGGGCCAGATGTTCAAAACCATACCCCCCTAAAAGATCACCACAGGCATAAATTCTAGGATGGGTTGTTTGTAATTTTTCATTAACGCACAAATATTTTCCCTTAAAATTCACACCCACTGTTTTTAAATTTAAGGAATCTACATTGACTTGAGAACCGCAAGCGATTAAAATTTCATCCACTTCTAAAGCTGTATTTCCGGCTTGAATCCATTTTTTATCGTCAATTTTTTTAACTTGAATCACAGGCGTTTGCGTCAATATTTTTACACCTTCTGCTTCTAATTGTCCTTGAATAAACTGTACCGCTTCAGGATCTTCTTTTCCTAAAATGTGATTCCCTTTGACGACCATGATTACATCCATCCCTAAACGGGTGAACACTTGAGCTAATTCAACGCCTGCGGGAGTACCCCCAATAATGGCTAACCTTTGGGGAATACTATCCGATAACCTTTGTTTTTTTTCTAACAATAAACTAAGGGTTTCTGGAGTAATAAATCCTGTAGATAATAACCCTTCAATCGGTGGAATTTTGGGTTGGGATGCTAAGGCTAATAAATAATGACGCGATCGTAAAATTCGATGATTAATCTTAAATCCCAGACGCGGAGAATTGATAAATTCTCCTTGACCGATTATCACATCAATCCCACAAGTTCCTAACCGTTGAGAAGAATAGAGGAGTTCACAGTTTCGGGTGACAGAGTTTAGCCAACGGTTAGCTTGTTGCCAATTGAAATTAAATTCAGCATCTTGTTTGTCAAATAAAGAAATTTGATGGAGATTTTGAACAGATTCAGCCATGGGAAATAATCCTTTATATCCCGGTTTGAAACCTTGTTCTTTTGGTTCAATTAAAGCTACCCGTGCTTGCATTTGAGCCGCTAACAAGGCAGCATAGCGTCCCGTTCTACTCCCCCCTAAAATAACCAAATCATAATCCAACATAATCCGCTAATTAGCAATAGGTTGTAATATTTTATGGTAGAGGTTAAGAGACCTAAACCTGTTGTGACTAGGGTTAGGTCTCAATCCCATTTGCTATTCCCTATGTTTTATGGGTTCCTCAATTTTGAGCAATCACAAATTGAGAGGATAATAATTGCAACGCCGCTTGATATTGTTGATCCGATGTCGTTGCCACTTGACTCCGCAATAAAGCTTCTGATGTAATCACCCGATCCGGCATAATTCCTAACTTATTAATATCGGTATGATTGGGGGTTTCATACTTGGCAACCGTAACCGCTAATCCTGACCCATCGGATAAATCAAATAAGGATTGAATTAAGCCTTTGCCAAAGGTTTTTTCACCGACTAAAATCCCTCGATGATTATCTTGTAATGCTCCGGCTAAAATTTCACTCGCACTCGCCGTTCCTTGGTTAACTAAAACCACTAAAGGTGCTTGGGTTAAGGCTGAACCCACCGCTTCAAAACTTCCCAAAATTCCCTGACGATTAACCGTATAAACAATCGTGCCTTCATCTAACCAAAGACGAGCAATTTCTATCCCCGATTGTAATAACCCCCCAGGATTATTTCTTAAATCTAAAATATAAGCTTTGGCCCCTTGTTGTTCTAAGGATTGAATGGCATGGGCGACTTCTTCGGTGGCATTGGCGCTAAATTGACTTAAACGAATATAACCCAGAGGCGTTTGTCCTAAATCAGACCGTAACTCAGCAATCACCGGGTTTAAGGCAATGCGATCGCGAATTAAGACAATTTCTTCTGCAACCGGACTTCCTTCTCGTAATACTGTTAACGTGACCCGACTCCCCATCGGCCCCCGCATCCGGGCGGCGGATTCATCCAAGCTTAAATCAGTGGTAGGAAACCCATCAATTTTCAAAATGCGGTCACGGGGTTGAATTCCCGCTTGTTCAGCCGGAGAACCATCAATAGGGGCAATAACGGTCAAATCTCCTGTGTCAGCATCCTGGGCAATTTGTAACCCCACACCCATCAATTCCCCGGAAGTATTCACTTGTAAACTGCGATATTGATCTGGTCGTAACAGACGAGTAAACGGGTCATCCAGAGTCGCTAACATCTTCTCAATCGCCTGATAGGTATCTTCCCGGTTTTTGAACGGTTGTCGCATCAATTTCTCGCGGATAGACCACCAATTTTGATGGTTGAAGCTCTCATCAATATAAGCTCGATTAATAATTCGCCAACTTTCGCTAAAAATCTTTTGATCTTCGGTCAACGCCCAAACCGTCGTTGTCCAACTCAGCCAGATTAAGGTAATTTGCAAAATTATGAGAGAAGCTATCTGAAAAACTCGCTTGTGCATGATGGTGATTGAATCGCTATTTTAAGAATTGGCTTCGAGATCAACTTGGGGAACCTGGATCACTTGATCTTAAACCAAGACCGTTAGGGGCTCTCAGCATTGGATGTTGATTCCCGACTTTCGTGAAATTGAGTTAAAGTTATGTTACATTTTTTATCGTAGGGGAGAACACACCGGGCTTTTAGCCTAAGCTGTCAATCGGATGAAAACCGAGGCCCCTGTTGCTCTGGGTGATGGTTGATTGTTAGCCAAATTTCTCAGAGTCAGGAATCCCCCGATAATCGGCGGAGGATGTCAATCCTAGAGACTTAAACGCATCTCTAATCATGCCATTGCGTTTCGGACTTTGCTTGAGTTCGTCAAGGCTTGTGAACTGATCAGTGGCGACACCATCGGGATAACGCAAGTACAGGACAAATCATCAAATATTTTGCTGATTATCGTAGGTTCCTGAAAGCAAAACAATAGCTGACGGCAATTCATTGTTAGGAATTCTAGCTTCATGTTTTCTAAGGGAATAAAAGACTCTCAAACCTTCAAGTGGTTTGATGAACGGCTGGAAATCCAAGCCCTTGAGGATGACATTACGAGTAAGTATGTCCCCCCTCATGTCAACATCTTCTATTGCTTGGGTGGAATTACTTTAGTTTGCTTCTTAATTCAGTTTGCCACTGGATTTGCAATGACGTTCTATTACAAACCGACCGTCACAGAAGCTTTCAATTCCGTTCAGTACATTATGACGGATGTAAGCTTTGGTTGGTTAATTCGCTCCATCCATCGCTGGTCTGCCAGCATGATGGTGTTAATGATGATCCTGCACGTTTTCCGCGTGTATCTAACAGGCGGTTTCAAAAAGCCACGTGAGTTAACCTGGGTCACGGGTGTGGTTTTAGCCGTGATCACCGTTTCCTTTGGGGTAACCGGTTATTCTCTGCCTTGGGATCAAGTGGGTTACTGGGCTGTGAAAATTGTGTCTGGAGTTCCCGAAGCCATTCCGGTTGTTGGTTCTACCATTGTGGAACTAATGCGGGGCGGTACGGCCGTTGGTCAAAGCACCCTCAGCCGTTTCTACAGCTTACATACCTTTGTGCTGCCTTGGCTGATTGCCGTGTTTATGTTAGCCCACTTCCTGATGATTCGGAAGCAAGGGATTTCCGGCCCTCTGTAAGTCAACAGGCTAGGGTCTGGGTTTTTCGCTACTCCTGTGATTTTTAATGGAAAATCTAAAATCCCAAGTATAGAATTTTGGGTTGAGGAGTAGCCCTTGCTACACTGAATGTAGAGCGTTGCAGCAACAATGACCAATCAGCAACGACTTGCTAGATTCCTCAAAAAAGGAGCGCAATTTTAATCATGTCCATCTTAAAAAAGCCGGATCTCAGTGATCCCGTTCTTCGTGCTAAATTGGCTAAAGGCATGGGTCACAACTACTATGGTGAACCTGCTTGGCCTAATGACTTGTTATATACGTTCCCGGTGGTGATTCTGGGGTCTTTCGGTTTAATCGTTGCCTTGTCTGTTCTTGACCCGGCAATGGTGGGAGAACCTTCTAATCCCTTCGCAACGCCTTTAGAAATTCTGCCGGAATGGTATCTCTGGCCGACTTTCCAAATTTTACGGGTGGTTCCCAATAAACTCTTAGGAATCATGTTAATGTCTTCGATTCCTGTTGGTTTAATTGCCGTTCCTTTCATTGAAAGTGTTAATAAATTCCAAAACCCCTTCCGTCGTCCTGTGGCAAGTGCGGTTTTCTTATTTGGAACCTTAGTAACACTGTGGTTAGGAATTGGTGCAGCCCTGCCCATCGACAAGTCTTTGACCTTAGGGTTCTAAGAAACGAATTTTCCCCTGATTCGAGAATCTTTACTGATACCTGTGAGTTGACCAGGATAGCTTGTTAAGCTAAATCTTGTGAACCATCACAGGTATCAATTTTTATAGGAAGTTAGGGTATTACGGCTAAGGAGTACAAAACTGGTGATTGTGAACCAGATTAACTTGCCATGTTGGATTGTGTATTGAGAAAAATATGATTCTTGAAACCCAACTATGTTATTAAAAAAATACCTAAAACCAGAGCAAACCTTTTTAACTTGGTGCTTTTTAGCCGTTTTTTCCTGCGAAGGTGGGATTCAATCCTATGTACAAGATATCCTAAATGCTTATCAAGATTTTAAGGATAGTAATTCTCCCTCTAATTTCCCAATTCATCCTGATAGTAACGTTTTAATTCTACGGGATTCTCCCCAGGATTTTAACCCTTTTGAAACGCCATTGAGTCCGTTTAAATTTCAATATTTTAACTCTCAATATCCCAACTGGGGACGAGTTAAATTAGCAACCGCTTTACTCACAAGTATGCTCCAAAAACGACCTCAGCGAGTATTATGTGGTCATATCAATTTATCCCACTTGGTACAAACCATCTGCCAACCATTAGGAATTCCTTACACCGTATTAACCTATGGTAAAGAAGTCTGGGAACCTTTACCGACGAAATATCAAAAAGCTCTGCAAAACGCTGACCAAATTTGGACAATTAGCCGCTATAGCCGCGATCAAGCTTGTCTTGCTAATGCCTTAAATCCTCAACAATTTGAAATCTTACCTTGTATGGTCAATGGGGAACAATTTACCCCAGGCCCCAAATCTCAACACTTGATTGAACGGTATGGGTTAGAGAATTCACGGGTGTTAATGACTGTCGCCCGACTGTGGAAAGGTGATCCGTATAAAGGAGTGGATGTCACCATTCGCGCCTTATCCCAAATTGCTCAAGTTTTCCCCGATGTTAAATATTTAGTCATTGGTCGGGGCGATGATCAACCGAGACTGCAACAGTTAGCTCAAGATTTAGGTGTGAGCGATCGCGTGATCTTTGCTGGGTTTGTTCCCACCGAAGAATTAGTTGAACATTACCGCGTTTGTGATGGTTATGTGATGCCGTCTCAAGAAGGGTTTGGAATTGTTTATTTAGAAGCAATGGCCTGTGAAAAACCCGTGATTGCTGGAGATAGCGATGGTTCGGCCGATCCCTTGCAGGATGGCAAATTAGGCTGGCAAGTGCCCCATCGAGATGTAGATGCCGTTTCTCAAGCTTGTATTGAACTGCTCAAAGGCCAGGATCAACGTTGTCATGGCCATTGGTTACGTCAGCAAAGTTTAGCCAGTTTCGGTAAACCCGCCTTTCAAAACCGAGTCCAAGCGTTGCTTCAAAAGTAAAGTAGTATCATAGAAAACGAAAGGTTATTCAACAGTATAAGTTTTGTTAACAGACACTAACGTATGCCATAGTTTGAAACATGGCATACATACCACTCGGAAAAGCGGTCGAATTTCTGGGTCTGCATCCCAATACATTAAGAAAATACGCCGATGAAGGGAAGATCAAAAGCATCAAAAACTCGGCAGGGCAAAGACTCTACGATGTCGAATCCTATATACGGAATACAGTTGGAGCTACCACTGTTTGCTATTGCCGAGTCAGTTCAACCAAACAACGAGATGACCTCGATAGACAAGTTGCCTATATGCAATCAATCTATCCAGATGCAGAAATTGTCCGAGATATCGGTTATGTTAACATCAACTGTTTTCCATTTACAGCAAATTGATTCTAGCTTGAATAATTAAGGAGATCACTGTGAACCCAGATCGGTTCAGAACGCTACAAATCAGATTTTCAGATTTGAGTAACTGGTTAGTTACATTCGCTATCGTTGGCATTTTAATCTCCATTGGTCTGGGTTGGTTGGTCAAGGGAATTCTGATTTTAATTGGGTTAATTGCTATTACCCCGGTTTTAGTCATTTTGGGTGTCCAATGGTGGTTAAAACGGAATCTGATACAAGATTTATGTCCCGTTTGTAGCGAGGAATTCCCGGCTTTCAATAACACTCAATGTCAATGTCCGAACTGTGGAGAACCGATCAAGGTTGAGCAGGGACATTTTAGTCGCTTAACACCCCCAGGAACCATTGATGTACAGGTCGTTGATGTTTCAGTACAAACCCTAGAAGATTAATTGAAATGGTTTAAACTTAACAGGGGAGAATAAATATTGTGTCTCAACGGAAAGCAACGATTTTAGTAACGGGAGGAGCGGGTTATATCGGTTCCCATGCTGTTTTAGCTCTGCAACGTTCGGGTTATGAGGTGATTATTCTTGATAATTTAGTTTATGGACATCGAGATTTAGTAGAAACCGTCTTAAAAACCAAATTAATGATTGGGGATACGAATGACCGTGCCTTGCTAGATGAATTATTTTCCAGTCACAAAATTGACGCAGTTATGCACTTTTCGGCTTATGCCTATGTTGGGGAATCGGTTAGTCATCCCGATAAATATTATCGCAATAATGTCATCGGAACGTTAACGCTATTAGAAGCAATGAAACAGGCAGGAATCAATAAATTTGTATTTTCCTCCACCTGTGCAACCTATGGGGTTCCTGAAATTGTTCCCATTCCTGAAGACCATCCGCAAAATCCGATTAATCCCTATGGCGCGACTAAATTAATGGTAGAACGAATTTTATCAGATTTTGATGTTGCTTATGATTTTAAATCGGTGCGGTTTCGGTATTTTAATGCTGCCGGAGCCGACCCCGATGGATTATTAGGAGAAGATCATAATCCTGAAACCCATTTAATTCCTTTAACCTTATTCGCAGCATTAGGAAAACGAGACTCTATTTCTATTTTTGGCACAGATTATCCTACACCGGATGGAACTTGTATTCGAGATTATATTCATGTCACTGACTTAGCAACAGCCCATATTTTAGGATTAGAATATTTATTAGAAGGTGGGAAAACCGATGTATTTAATTTAGGAAATGGGAACGGTTTTTCGGTTAAACAAGTGATTGAAACCGCTCGTAAAATTACTGGAAAAGAGATTAAATCGGTTGAATGTGATCGCCGCCCTGGAGATCCACCTAGTTTAGTTGGAAGTGGGGAAAAAGCCAGACAAATATTAGGCTGGAATTCTGAATATCCTGATATTGAAACTATTGTCAGTCATGCTTGGAATTGGCATCAAAAACGACACGCCTAACTCTGGAGTTAGGCTTTGAGAAATGATGAGATTAAATATTCAGCAATACGGCGACTCGCACCCGGTTTTCCGAGGCGACGTTTGCCATTTTCAGTGATTAATTTTAATGGGTCGGGGTGATGAAATAGCGATCGCAATGCTTCAGGAATCTCTGTGGGATGTTGTACCTCGATTAAAGATGGCCCTAAGAGACGTTTTTGATTAGCGGCAAAGGTGGGGGTAAATTGTGGGCCCTTACCCGGAATTGAGATCGCAGGTTTCCCTAAACCCACAAACTGTTCCGTCGCCGTTCCCGCCATGGCGATCGCTACATCTCCAACGAATAAACACTCATTAAACTGATAATTGGTGATGATTAATATTGCCTTTTCGCGAGAAAAAATTAATGCTTTATCCGTTAAAAAATAGTTAACATCTGACAAGGGAAAATCCGGGCTTTCTTGCCACCCTAAAGGCGGCAGAGGTTCAGAAAAGGATGATAAATCTAAACCGGGTGCGATCGCCGCAACAAAGACCAACCGTTGATAGCTGGGAAGATGATTTCCAGGTAATATCATTGAACCGTGATTCGGATCAGTAAAGTTTTGAATAATAGAATGAATTCCCTGTAAAATTAATTGCCAATTCTGATAGGTTTCAGGAGCGCGAGAACCCGGAAGTAAGGTAATAACAAGCGAGCGATCTTTTTGATTTTCTTCAAGATTCAGGGAATTAAAATCGGTTTTAATAGGTTGTAAATCGTCCATCATCGGATTGCCTAAATCAACCGCAGGAATCGAATATTGCTGTAGCTTTTGAGTCGTTAATGTGTCTCTGGGGAATACACCAAAACAGCGAGAATTCTTCATTAACCAGCATTCCCAAGGAAAATAAATCGAATCAAAATAACGATACCAGCGCCACATTCCCGTTAACGGTAACGACCCGTGTTCATCCCGTAAATAATAGTCTGATTTGGCTGTTCCCACAAAGGCATAATTACCACCACTGAACCAAGCTAGAAATAAAGGTACAATATCCCCAACGGCGAGAATGATTCCTCCTTGTTTGACCCATTGACGAATTGTTTGATATTGCTGAATTACTAATGGAAATAAACCGGCTTGGAGATCCTGCCAAAGTTGATGTTGATCCATATAAATAAATCCCCCGGAAGGGAGAGATTTAACTAGACCAATAATCGGAACATTGTCCAGTTGTTGATAAGCTTGTCCCACTCCCACTAAAGGTAAAGCAGCTAATTCGATGGGGTAGGACTGTTGCTGAAGTTGTCGTAAAATCCGAACAGCGATCGCATCCTCCCCATGACCATTACTTACAGATAGAATTTTAACGGTCACAGTTCAACGTCCTCATACTCTGTATCGTTAGATTAACAGCAACAGGTCTAGGATTAAGAAAACGGTACAATCAAGATTGATTTGGAAATCCTCTCTGATTCTTGGTTTTTGGGTGTCATCTGGAGTAGGAATCAGAAATCGGTGTGGGAGTTCATTGACGTTAGCAAGGGGTTTAAAGATATTTATTTTGATTTTTTGGTTTCGATCTCCTCTGTTTCTCCATCCTCATTATTTCCTGTGTACTCTTGGAGGATGGTCAAACGATCAAGTTGGGTTTGATGAACCTCTGATCTTGACGGAACTGTATCAGCAGAAGCAACCGAGCATACAGTGAAACCGGTAGATGCAATGAGTCCTAAGACAACAAGAATATTTTTCATGAAATAGCCCCTGATGGCGATCAAAATTGATGCCTTGATTGAAAAAAACAGTAACCCAGAAGGTTTTTACACCCTCATGACACTTTGGACAATCGGTATGGTCTGTGCAAGCGGTTTAGGTAGATGTACATAGGTCGATCCGCTGCTTGGTGTCTTTTATCTTCTCTCTATCTTGAAGATTTGGGGAGCAGGGAGTAACCCATCAGGGGGGAGGGGAAGAGGGGGAGCGGGGGGAGGAGGGGGAGCGAGGGGAGCGGGGGGAGTAGGGGGAAGGATTAAGTTTTGTTCCGTACTGGGTTTGCCGATTCCTCTATCAACGCTTAACATCCCTTGAGGTGTATAATCCTAAAATTGCATATATTCAATGCAACTGTTGAATACAAAAGAGGTTATTAATACTAATCTCTGTATTTGTAGTGGGTTCATTTCAAAATGGATTCACGTTCTTTTGTTGATGTTAAATTTTGGTTTTAAAAGAACAATTTATGTTAAAATGATTAGCTTTTATAGATTTTTGAGATTTTGTATATTAGATTACAATTCATCGCTGAGAATTCCTCTAGTATACAAAACCTGAATGGGAAATTGGTCATACCATCACTGCATCAAATCGTCATTAATTGTTGATTTTTTAAGGACTTTTATCGACTTGATGTTGTATTCAACCGATTGATGATGAGCAGAAATGGTAGAAAAATGACCTATTCTTCAACCTATATTTTCAGTTAAATACCTAAATAATCATCGTGAAAAAAAGATTAGGTAGACGCAAATTCTTAGTTTATGGTTCGGCAGCTTTTGGAAGTGCCTTTTTCCTCAAAGGTTGCGCGAATTCTGCTGTCAATACCACCAGCCAGACACCAACCACTCCCAGTCCAACCGCTACAACAACCAGCACCAGTACGCCCAGTAGTGGCGATACCATTAAGGTAGGAATTCTTCACTCCTTAAGTGGAACCATGGCAATTAGTGAAACCACCGTTGTTGAAGCCGAAAAATTAGCGATTAAAGAAATTAACGCCAATGGTGGGGTACTCGGTAAACAAATTGAAGCCGTGATTGAAGATGGAGCTTCTGACTGGCCAACCTTTGCGGAAAAAGCCCAAAAATTAATTGATCAAGATAAAGTTGTCACCGTGTTTGGGTGCTGGACATCGGCCAGTCGCAAAGCAGTAAAAGATGTTTTTGAATCCAAAAACCATATGTTATGGTATCCGGTTCAATACGAAGGTCAAGAATGTTCTAAAAACATTTTTTATACAGGTGCTGCCCCAAATCAACAAATTGAACCTGCCGTTCAATGGTTATTTGATAATAAAGGAAAAGAATTTTTCTTAGTGGGTTCAGACTATGTGTTTCCCCGCACAGCTAACACGATTATTAAAGAACAATTAGCGGCGATTGGGGGAACAACCGTTGGGGAAGATTACTTACCATTGGGTAATACAGAAGTTACCCCAATTATTACCAAAATTAAACAAGCGTTACCCGATGGAGGCGTAATTTTTAATAGCCTCAATGGAGATAGTAATGTGGCATTCTTTAAACAGTTACAGGGTGCAGGAATGACGCCTGATAAATATCCCGTAATGTCGGTTAGTATTGCCGAAGAAGAAGTGCGACAAATTGGTAAAGAATTCCTTTTAGGTCACTATGCGGCTTGGAATTATTTCCAAACCGTTGATACTCCGGCTAATCAAAAATGGGTAGAAGCTTTTAAAGCCGAATATGGACAAGATCGAGTCACAAATGACCCTATGGAAGCCGCTTATATCATGGTGTATTTGTGGAAACAAGCGGTTGAAAAAGCGGGGACGGCTGATGATTTAGAAAAAGTTAGATTAGCGGCTGTCGGTCAAAGTATGGATGCTCCTGAAGGGAAAGTAACCATGTTCCCGAACCATCATATTTCTAAAACTGTGCGAATTGGACAGGTGAGAGATGATGGTTTATTTGATATTGTTTGGTCAACAGAAGGCCCTGTTGATCCGGTTCCTTGGAATCAATTTGTCCCTGCAACAAAAGGTTACGCTTGTGACTGGACAGATCCCAATAAAGGGGAAAAATTCCAAATGCAAGGAACATAACTTTAGTACGAATCAACCCGCTTTGATCTCGTAGAGACGTTGTATACAACGTCTCTATGCTTTGAAACGTTTAACACAGATTTTCCTAAAAAATGCAAGACCTATTCATTGCCATCTTTAATGGAATTAGCATCGGTTCGGTGTTGTTAATGGCAGCATTAGGACTCGCTATTGTTTTTGGACTCATGGGTGTTATTAACCTCGCTCATGGGGAACTGATCATGTTAGGAGCCTATACAACATTTGTGGTACAAAATATCTTCAAACCGTTAGGCGAACCTTTATTTAGTACCTATATTATTTTTGCCATTCCCATTGCTTTTATTGTCACCGCCTTAGCAGGATTAGCCTTAGAACGAGGGGTGATTCGGTTTTTGTATGGAAGACCCTTAGAAACTTTATTAGCAACTTGGGGAGTCAGTTTAATTTTACAACAATTTGTTCGCAGTGTTAGTACCACATTTGTGATTGGAATTGTGATTTTTTGTCTGCTCTTTTTTGGAGGATTAGCGGTACTTTCTCGTCAGTCTAATTGGGAGAAAATTAGACAATGGGCGATTTCCGTTTTATTCCTTTTATCATCAGGAATTGGTTTCACCGTAGGATTAGTAATTGGACAAAGCCAAAAAGCGTTAGCGAAACCTTGGTTTAGTGCCAGAAACGTCGATGTAACCGCTCCCCCTTGGCTGCGAGGGGGACTAGAATTAGGCACATTTCAGATTCCCTATTCCCGTGTTTTTATTATTGTTTTAACAATCCTTTGTTTAATTGGAATTTATTGGTTTTTTAACCAATCGAATTGGGGATTAAGAATTCGTGCTGTTACCCAAAATCGCACCATGAGCGCCTGTTTAGGGATTCCCACTAGCACCGTTGATGCGCTAACCTTTTCCATTGGTTCAGGACTCGCAGGAATTGCCGGATGTGCGATTACATTATTAGGTTCTGTTGGCCCAAATACAGGACAAAACTATATTGTTGATACCTTCATGGTGGTAGTGGTTGGAGGGGTCGGAAATCTTTTAGGTGCTGTAATTGCCGCCTTTGCTATTGGTGTCACCAGCTATTTAATCGGTTCAGGAACCTTAGCCTTATTATTAACTAACATCAACGCTGCGCCATTCTTTGTTGATTTCTTCAATTTCTTTGCGACAACGAGCCTGGCAAAAGTGTTAGTGTTCGTGTTAATTATTGCCTTTTTACAAGTTAAACCATCAGGAATCTTTCCACAGAAAGGGAGAACAGCCGAACTATGAAGGATGAGATTAGTATTCTAGCAAGAACCAAAAAGCAGAAACGTCAAAAACTACTGATTGAAGGGGCAGGAATTATTGGATTTAGTTTGTTTTTTGCGATTCTAATGCCTTTAATCTTACCCATTTTTCGCTTACAACTCTTGGGTCGATTTCTGGCTTTAGCGATTGCTGCATTAGGGATTGATTTAATCTGGGGATATACGGGATTATTAAGTTTAGGACATGGCATCTTTTTTGCTTTAGGCGGTTATGCCTTAGCCATGTATATTAAATTGCAACTTCCCCCCGGAGAAATTCCCGAATTTTTTACCCTGTATGGAGTCAATGATTTACCGGGGTTATGGAAACCGTTTTATTCCTTTCCCTTTACCTTATTTGCAGTTATTGTAATTCCGGGTATTGTGGCTGGATTATTAGGCTATTTAGTCTTTAGAAACCGGATTAAAGGAGTATATTTTTCGATTATTACCCAAGCAGCATTAATCGTTTTCTTTAACTTCTTTAACGGTCAACAACAACTGATTAACGGAACCAACGGGTTAAAAACAGAAACGGATAAAATATTTGGGTTTGTCGTCGGTTCTCCTCCAGTTCAGTTAGCATTTTATGAAATTACCATTCTGTTTTTAATCGCTACTTATTTACTCTGTCGTTGGTTAACCAGTGGACGATTTGGGAATTTATTAATTGCCATTCGGGATGATGAAGTGCGGCTGAGATTTTCTGGTTATAATCCCACTTGGTTTAAGGTTTTAGTGTTTTCTATTTCAGGAGCATTTGCTGGAATTGCAGGAGCTTTATATACTGTTCAAACCGGAATTATTACCCCTAATATAATGGATGTTGCCTTTTCCATTGAAATGGTAATTTGGGTCGCTGTAGGTGGACGAGGAAGCTTAGTTGGGGCAATTTTAGGAACCTTATTAGTCCGGTTAGGAAGAACCTTACTGAGTGAACAATTTCCTGAAGTTTGGCTATTTTTCCAAGGCGCATTATTCTTAATTGTGGTGACAATCTTACCCGATGGAATTGTCGGATGGATGCGAAGCGTTGGATTTGATAAAATTCGTGCTTTATTCGGATTTCAAAAAGCCATTGTTAGCTATCCTCGTTTAGAAGAAGACCCGGAAATCGAGTTAGAACGAGAAGAATTTGAACAAAAAATAACCAAAGATTAATATCATGACTGCTAAAATTTTAGAGATTAACAATGTCACCGTCAATTTTGATGGATTTAAAGCCCTCAATCACCTAAATTTTAGTATGGATGTGGGGGAATTACGAGTGATTATTGGCCCCAATGGAGCCGGAAAAACAACGTTTTTAGATGTCATTACGGGCAAAGTTCAACCCACCGAAGGACAGGTGATTTTTAAAGGGCGAAATTTAAGAAAAATGCCCGAATATCAAATTGCTTGTTTTGGAGTTGGGCGAAAATTTCAAACCCCCAGGATTTATCTCAATTTAACGGTTAGAGATAATTTAGATTTAGCGTGTAACCGCAATAAAAATGTATTTCCTACTTTGTTTCAACGCACAACAGGGGGAGAAATTAGAACCGTTGCTGGACTATTAGAAACCATCGGATTAATTGCTAAAGCTGATTTTCCCGCAGCGTTATTATCTCATGGGGAAAAACAACGGTTAGAAATTGGAATGTTAGTAGCCCAATCTCCTGATTTATTATTAGTTGATGAACCCGTAGCGGGACTAACAGATGAAGAAACGGAAAACGTCGGAAATTTGCTATTAGCATTAGCAGAAAGTCATTCAATTATTGTGATTGAACATGATATGGAATTTGTGCGACAAATTGCTAGAACCGTCACGGTTTTGCATCAAGGTTCGGTATTATGTGAAGGAGATATGGATGAAGTTCAAAATGACCCCCGTGTGATTGAAGTTTATTTAGGGAAACAAGAAGAAGAATAAGAGGAATACTGACTTCATTAACGGGTTAAAATGGTTTTACTTTTAGCCCGAAATTTATTCTTTTTTATTTCAGCAACCATGATTTTACCCTTACTTCTGAGTTTAACGTTTTTCGCTCAAGCTACCCCCCCTGCGCGCGAAATTATCCAACCCCAACAGGTACGACCGTTACCCGGACAATTAGATCAAATTCCGGTGTTTAATAGTAATAGTCCTGAACTAATTTTAAACGAAGGAATTTTACTTTCAACCTTTCCTAAAACCGATAAAAAACAACCGGAAGCGCACTTAAATTTTCCCTTTAACGGCAAATTTGATATTTTTGCCCACCACGTCGCTAAACCGCCTCAAGAAAATGATTTAAGAACCCTTTATTTAGGAATATTAGCTTATAATCCTGGGAAAAAACCTGTTACAATTCAGATTTTACAAGCGGCGAGTTATTTAAGTCAACCTGATGCTCCGTTTATGGCCCTAGATTCTGTTTTAGATAATACAAATGGAACGGTTTATGCAGGGCCAGGAAGCCGAGTCATGAGTGATATTTTAAGGGGAAAACGACAACGTGAATTTGTTGAAAAAATTGTAATTCCTCCTCAAAGCAGTCGCTTATTATTAAATGCACCCATTCCGGTTAAAAATTTAGAACCGCCTTTAAATGGTCGGTCTACCTTAATGCGTTTAGAAAGTAATAGAGAAGTTTATTTAGCCAGTTTAGCGAAATATGCAAGGGTACAACCAAATGGAAAAGAAATAGCACCCACGCTAACAGAATGGGAACAATTATTAAAATTAGGAACCTTAGTAACACCGCGCGATCGCACTCCCACACCTCCGAATACTAATCCTCAACAAATGATTTATGGAAGAGTCGCTGGAGTTGCATTAGGTTCTCGTTGGAATGGGAATCTTGTTGATAGTAATCGTTCAATTTTAACAATTCCTAAACCTGGAGAAGCGTTTTCTTATCCTATTGCAACATTACCGAGAGGACAGTTAGGAACCAATCAAATTCAAAGTGCTCCCTTAGTAGTTCGATATCCTGATACCGCCTATCAAGCGCATGGAAATTATGGCATAGAATATAACTTAAATTTACCATTACATAATCCTACAAATCAACCTCAATCAGTGATTTTAACGTTACAAACTCCCATCAAAGAAGAAAAATTATCCCAACCTGGATTAAGATTTTTTGACCCTCCCGCACCTCAAGTATTTTTCCGAGGAACAGTTCGATTTAGTTATAAAGATGATCAAGAAAAATCCCAGACTCGCTATATTCATTTAGTTCAAAAACGAGGTCAACCCGGAGAACCGTTAGTCAAATTAATATTAAAACCTAAAGAAACTAGACCCGTTAAAGTTGATTTTCTCTATCCCCCGGATGCGTCTGCGCCTCAAGTTTTGACGGTGAAAACATTACCTTAAAATCAACCTAGTTTAAAGCTTGCGGATTGCTATAGCAAGTCTAAATAGGTTGTAATCACCTCTATGAATCAAACCCTTACCGTAGGGGCAATTCATGAATTGCCCCTACGGTAAATCAAATAGGATTGCTATATAGCAAGTCTAAATGAATTGTACAAAATAGTTATATTCCATCCTTTAATGTTTGCTACGCATCGGTCTCCTGTAGAGACGTTGCATACAACATCTCTACCTACGAGCAATTGGGAATCAAAACAGTTGTACAATTGATTTAGACTGACTATAGTAAAATGATATTACTGGGATGAATTGGCTTTTTTCACAATTATAGTTTTAGGTTGGGATTTAGGACGAACGCGATAAACTTTAAATTTACTTAAAGCCAGACTAGCGGATTTGACAACGGAACTTTGAGTATCTCGTAATCCTTTTTGTAAAATCGGAATCACTTGATGAGAAGGAATATTTCCTAATGCAATGATCGCCTCCTGACGAACACGGGGATCAAGATCTTGACTGAGATGAGTTAAAATCGGAATCATTTTTTGTACTTCCCGATTGTGACGATGAGTAGCCGTCAGTTTTCCTAATGTTGTAGCCAGGGAATAACGGACTTGAGAATTAGAATGTTGAAGATATCCGGTTAAAGTATTAATTGCGGCTAGATTTCCTGACGTTCCAACTGCTAGAATATGATCAATTAATTGCTCATCTGAAGTTGCTTTTCCTGGCGGTAATGTAATTTTTTCTGCTTTTACAATAGCAGGTTCAGTAATAATTTCTGATACAGTAGCAGGATCTAAAACATCAGGTTTAGTAATAATTTCTGGAACCGTAGCAGGATCTAAAACATCAGGTTTAGTAATAATTTCTGGAACCGTAGCAGGATCTAAAACATCAGGTTTAGTAATAATTTTTGAAACTGTAGAAGGATCTAAAACATCAGGTTTAGTAATAATTTTTGAAACCGTAGGAGATTCTAAAACATCAGGTTCAGTCATAATTTCTGAAACCGTAGGAGATTCTAAAACATCAGGTTCAGTCATAATTTCTGAAAC
>NZ_JBJUDF010000185.1:0-16100 GCF_046067725.1 Planktothrix sp. | reverse complement strand
GACTATCCTTATGTCCGCCGAGATATTTTTCAAGAAATTAGTCGTCGTTTCCAATCTCGTCGTTCCCCGAAAAAACCTTCTCCTTCCCCGAAAACTTCCGCTATTGAACGCTATGACCCTACAAATCGTTATCGTCAAGTTGATGATGATCCTGAAGTTTAGAATAGCAAGAAACCGGGATAGTTAACTACCCTTAACGCCAAAATCAATAAGAGAAGTTAATCTATTTCCCTAAAAAATTTTAAAATTTGAAAGAAAAGCAAATTTACAATTCTTAATAAAGACCTGACTAATGAGAAAGATTCCTATTAATTGAACCACTTGACAAGGGTTTGAGCGAATGTTAGTATTTTCATAGATATGCTAATGTTGCCTTTTTTATATCTAAGCCTCAAACCAAAAGGCAAAACCCCTAGTTTATCGTTCATCCCATCCTAATTTTTTCAAAAATTGCCCCAAAGTAACCAACATCGTGAACTTTTTAAATTGACCCCTTCCTAACCGACCCTTGACAAAAACTTAAAAATGTGATAGGGGATTGAGGTTTTAATTCTGTTCACTCTGGAGATAGGGTCGGTGCTCTAACGGTTAACCGTCAACGGTAACAAACTCCCTAATTGCCATTTCCTTCTCGACCATAAGCTTGCCAAGCGAGATCAACTAAAGCATCGACTAATGACACAGCCACAACGGCACTGCCTTTGCGTCCGTCAATGCGGATATGGGGAACCATCGAATCATTTAAACGGGATTTTGCCACATCAGCGCCGACAAAACCCGAAGGGGTAGCAATCACCAAAGCGGGTTTAATTTCATCCGCTTCAATTAAATCAACAATGGCAGAAAGGGCCGTTTGTTCCTGACCAATGACAAAAATCGCTTCAGGGTAGCGCTTGGCCAAGGTTTCAATACCCCAAGCCGAGCGGGTTTTTTCCCGTTGAGGTCGCGTTACTGCTTCCATCGAACAGTAAACCGGGTTAGCAAAGGTCGAAAGAATTCGGGGTGTGATTCCTACCTGTACCATTGGCACATCGACGACAATGGTTGTCCGGGCGGCTAAAGCGGCGGCTCCTCCTTGTAAGGCTTGCTCCGAAAATCGAACTAAACTTTTATATTCAAAATCTGCCGTCGCATAAATCACCCGACGCACCATTTCGTATTCGGCTGGCGAAAACCCATGTTCGCCAATTTCATCATCAATAATTCCTAGACTTTGGGCATCCGTAATATGCCATTCCATCGTGACTTGCCGATTGTTAGCGTCTTCAGTTCTGCGGCTAAGGAACATTAACTTAGCACCGCCAGATTACAACTTCCTCAGTGTATCAGGTTGTTGCATTTATGACGAGAAGGAACCAGGGGATTGACCCTTACCAGGGGGTCGGTATCGCACCTCCCCGACTCCCCCTCAATGTTCTCAAGCTTCTGACGAGGAAGAGTGATTGAAGACCGGAGTTAGATAAGCCGCGAGGAAACCAATCAGGAAGCCGGAAATATTGCGAACTAAGGGAAGCCATTCTTGAGTCCGAGAGATGACAGGGCCAATTCCGAAGGCAAGAAACAAAATTCCCCAGAGTGGCGAGAAAATTAAGGCCCATTGCCATGCAATTAATTGTCCAGGTTTGCGCGGAATACTGGCGATGCCACAAATAATCCCACCCAGAGCCGAGGTAATTAAGGTTAAAATCCACTGTTCTTGAGGTAGACCGGGTACGACTCGACAACCGCCTTGGAGTAAACAGCCTTCAATGGTATCAATTGATTGAATTACCGATTGGTCTTCTCCATTTTCTCGAATAAAATATTGATTGCCAAAACGAGTTTGTAATTCGACCCAGAAGGTGCGGGACAGAAAGGGGTACACTTCTCGACCGACGCTAAAGTTGAGGATATTGCCTCCTCGTTGATCCGCGACTAATAACACACTTTTTTCATCGAGTCCCCAATAATCCTTAACAGCGCGACCTGGGGTTTGGTCAAATTGGGTTAAAACGCGAAGTTTCCAACCCGTTTCGGTTTCAAAGTCTGCTATATCCTTTGCTAATAGGTTTTCTTGGACATCGGTGAGAATACCCGCCAAGTCAATGACTGGGGTTTGAATTTGAGGTAATAAATCAGGATTATTAAACGCATGAGCAACGGGTGCAAATGCCCAACTAGAGAGGGTTAGAGCCAATATAGCCAGAGAGAGAAGCAATCTGTTTAGCCAATTCTGCTGCATGGAAGATCCTGTCAATGAGTATAAATGTGAGCAATAGGGGGTTTTATTAACCTGGAGATGTCAGACTCTCATATTTCTTTACAATTTTTAACCTTATCACAAAATTAGGACTCAAGAGTTGCTGAAGCTGAGAGAAGATGGGACTGTCTGCAACTCCCTGTGACATCCCAGGGAAGTTGAGTCAAATTACGGAGTTAAACGTTTTCGTTTGGCTTGATAGCTGCGAACTGTGGTGACAATTAAGGTGAGAATGGTAATTGGAATCACAAAACTGATCATCACAAAATTAAAGATTGGAAGTTGATCATGTTTTGAAGAATCAAGGATTAAATAGATGCTATAGGCTGCATAATATCCTAAAAACAAGATAGCTTCCCAGCGAGCAATTGATTTACCTGTATAAAAAATAGGAAAACAGGAAATAGCCACCGCAATCATCACGGGAATATCAAAATTTAAAGCCGCTGAGGATACCTGAATTCCCTCTGGAGAAACGGCTGAGGATAGTCCTAAAACGGCTAGAATATTAAAGATATTACTACCGACGACATTACCGACTGCAATATCTCGTTCTCCTTTAATACTCGCAACCACAGAACTCGCTAATTCAGGCAGGGAAGTTCCGGCAGCAATAATCGTTAAACCGATGACTAAATCACTGACTCCAATGGCTTTAGCAATGGAAATCGAACTTTCAACTAACCAGTTAGATCCGGTCACTAATAATACCAAACCAACAGCAATTAAGGCAATATTAATAAACCAATTTTTTAGGTTGTTTTTAACAATATTTTGAGATTGATCTTCATCGGATTCTTGATTTTTCTGTTTCTTGGCTTCATAGATTAAAAACAGCGTATAAACAATTGCCCCAATAAATAAAATCGTGCCATCAACTCGGCTAATTGTGCCATCGTTCCCAAACATTAAGGTTAAAATAGAAACCCCAATCATAATCGGAACATCTAACCTAATTAATTGACTAGCGACCATTAAAGGAGCAATTAAAGCGGAAATTCCTAAGATAATTAAAACATTAAAAATATTACTTCCGACCACATTTCCTAATGCAACATCCGCTTGACCTGCAAAACTAGATTGAATACTAACGGCCATTTCCGGTGAACTGGTTCCATAGGCAACAATGGTGAGTCCAACAATTAAAGAGGGAATTCCTAGCATGGTCGCAATGGTTGAAGCGCCCCGAACTAATAGTTCTGCACCGAGAACCAGCAAGACTAAACCTGCTATCAGCAACAAAATTACACTAAAGCTCATATCATTAAAATCCTTAACCGTTAAACGTGGGCCTGTTGATT
This sequence comes from Planktothrix sp., assembly GCF_046067725.1. Taxonomy (NCBI): domain Bacteria; kingdom Bacillati; phylum Cyanobacteriota; class Cyanophyceae; order Oscillatoriales; family Microcoleaceae; genus Planktothrix; species Planktothrix sp. Next base: position 12,560 of record NZ_JBJUDF010000185.1, on the reverse strand, counting down.
AACGATGAACGCTCAAAACCCCTTTCGTCAATCTATCATGGGTTGAATCAAGTGTGTTGATAATAGATGTGCTACAGTAAGGACGGGTTACAATTGCTATCAGTATTGATTTGTTTTTTAGGATTCAATTTGAGGAATAAACCATGACTTATTCAGAAGAGCTAACCAATTTAGTGGTTGTCGCTTACCCCGAACAAGAGAAAGCAAAAGAAGTGTTAAAACAACTGAAAGCTTTGCAAGCAGAAGGGATTATTTCTATTGTTAATGCTGCGGTAATGGTTAAGAATGAAAAAGGCAAAGTTTCTATTAGTGAAACTGGAGATACCGATGCTAAAGGTGGGGCTATTATCGGCGGAATTACAGCCGGGTTAATTGCTTTATTTAATCCGATTGGTGCGTTAGGAGTCATGGCTTTAACCGCAGGTGGGGCGGGTGTGGGAGCCTTAATTACTCATTTTATGGACTTAGGTTTTCCCCAAGAAGATCTCAAAGAATTATCTGAATCTTTAACCCCTGGAAGTTCAGCGTTAATTGCCTTAGTTGAACATACTTGGGTTGATCAATTAACGGAAGCTTTAGAACAATATGCAGGCAGACTGTATAAACGTTCGATTAAAGCGGATATTGCTTCTCAATTAGAAACGACTGCAAAAGGAGTGAACACTGAATCAGAATCAACATCCTCTGACGCTTAATTGATTTCCAATAAAATAGGTGGAGTGTTTCACCTATTTTATTTTTTGATTTAAGGCATTTTGCGCAATTCGGGTGATATAAAGAGTAACAATCAGAGTCGCCATTAAACCAATGCCATATAATAACCATTCTATCAAAGTTCGTGATCGCTCTGCTGTTCCTAATTGAGCTAAACTTCCGACTAATGACCCGACATAAACATATAAAATAGTACCGGGTAACATTCCAATCCAAGATGCTAAAAAATAATCCTTCAAGGAAACATTAGTTAATCCAAAGGCATAATTGAGTAAATTAAAGGGAAAAATCGGAGACAAACGAGTTAACCCCACAATTTTCCATCCTTCCTCACCCACCGCTTGGTCAATGGCTTGAAAATTTTCATAGTTTTCTAACTTTCTCGCAACCCAATCTCTGGTAAAATAGCGCCCAATTAAAAACGCGAATGTGGCTCCCATCACTGAACCAATGGACACATAAATTGAACCCCAAATTACCCCAAAAATAATCCCAGCACCCAAGGTTAAAAGGGAACCGGGAATAAACAATATCGTGGCTAAATTATAAATAATAATAAAAGCAAGTGGAGCCCAAAATCCTAAATGTTCAACCCAATCTAAAAGATTAGGAATTAACTGTTGAATTCCCATTTTATTGTCCCTATTAAAGATTATTAACGGTAATCATTGATCATAAATTTGGGCGGGGAAACCCCGCCCGTACTAAATTAAAGATCCGCCACAACTAGAACCACATCCGGCGGTACATCCATAACAATAGGAAGCGGTTTGTACAGTTTCAATTAAATCTAAATTATTTTTGGCTAATAAATCACTCACGGTTAAAATCTTTCCAGAAGCACTTCTAGCTGGAAGATTTTCCATTTGATTAAAATCACAATCATAAATATAACCTTGATAATCAATTGATAGTTGATTACGACACATTAACTGGGTAATCGTGTTAGGATTATAGTTAGATTCTAAAAATTCTAAATAAGAATTTTCTAATTTTTTATGCTGTAAGTAAAATTTAGTGCGTCCGATGGGTATATTAGTAATCGTTAATAACTGATTAAAATCAATATCAAACTGTTGCTTGAGATACTGTTTATAAGCTAGTTCTAGTTGAGACTGTTCAGGAGGAAGGTTAAATTTTTCAGTCGTAGGAAGGCTGGGATTATATACTAAATCCAAAATTAATTCTGGAGTGTGACCATATCCCAAACGGTTTAACCATTGAATGGCTTGAATTGAATCTTGATAAACTCCCTTTCCTCGCATTTGCTCAACATTATTTTCTAAATAACAAGGTAAAGAAGCGATAATTCTTAATTGATGATGAGCGCAATATTCAGGGATTTCTTGATAACCCGGAACAAAATAGACCGTTAAATTAGACCGAACAATCACTTGTTTTCCGGTGCTTCTTGCCGCTTCTACTAAGGGTTTAAAACCATAATTCATTTCCGGTGCTCCTCCGGTTAAATCTACCGTTTGAATTTGAGGAAAACGAGAAATTAATTCAATTAATTCTAAAGTTAATTCATGATTTAGTTCTTCAGTCCGTTTTGGCCCTGCTTCGACATGACAATGGTTACAAGTTAAGTTACAGCGTTTTCCTAAATTAATTTGTAAAATTGTAATCGGTTGTTTTGTTAGGGGGAAACCGAGTTTTTGATCAAATGATGTCAGTGTTACTGGGATCATGGGTAAAATTGCTGTTAAGTATAGCTGTTAACCTTTTCAAGCGTCAGAAATCAAAATCAACTATTGACGAATTTGCTGTTCTAATTGGGCGGGATTAGCAGTAATATTAAATCGCTGCATTAAATACAAAACACCCGCAGCCACAAAGACCCCAATAATTAAACCAATGGCGGTTAAAAAAATAAAAGAACGTTGAATGGTTTTGACCGTTTGAGGATCATATTCCTGGGGTTGAAAATCTTGGATTTCTTCACCATCGTCATCAAACTCAACTTGAGGAAAATGAAGATGATTAGAATTTCCATTTTGTTGAAACGGCTCACGATTATTGGGAGAAAAATTCATAATCTAATCTAAAATCAGTTAACAGGTTATATCCGAAAAAGGGTGTTTCTATCTTAATATAAAGATAGTCTCATTTGCTAGATTTGTTTCCCTTAAACCATGTCTGTCCTCTCACCCGAATTAAAACAACGTTTATCCACCCCCTTAAAAATTGGCACCGTAGAAGTCAATAGCCGGGTGTTACAATCCCCTTTATCGGGAGTGACAGACTTGGTATTTCGGCGTTTAGTTCGTCGTTACGCCCCGGACTCGATGATGTATACCGAAATGGTTCACGCCAGCGAGGTGTGTCATGTTCGAGAACTCCCGAAAATGATGGAAGTTGACCCGAATGAACGCCCCATCAGTATTCAATTATTTGACTGTCGCCCCCATTTTTTAGCTGAAGCCGCCCAAAAAGCCGTTGAAGAAGGGGCCGATACCATTGATATTAATATGGGGTGTCCCGTCAATAAAATTACCAAAAATGGCGGTGGGTCTTCGTTGTTGCGACAACCGGAGGTTGCAGAAACCATTGTTCAGTCAGTGGTTGAGGCGGTTAATGTACCTGTCACCGTAAAAACCCGGATAGGTTGGAGTGATGAAGAGATCACTATTTTAGATTTTGCCCGTAGAATGCAGGATGCGGGAGCAAAAATGATCACCATTCATGCCCGAACTCGTGCTCAAGGGTATAATGGTGAAGCTAAATGGGACTGGATTCGACAGGTTAAGGAACAGTTAACCATTCCGGTTATTGCGAATGGCGATATTTTTTCTGTAGAAGCCGCAATTCAATGTTTACAAGAAACGGGTGCCGATGGGGTGATGTGTTCGCGGGGAACCCTGGGTTATCCGTTTTTAGTCGGAGAAATTGACTATTTTCTGAAAACAGGACTCTTAAAAACCCCGCCTTCAGTAATTCAACGGTTGCAATGTGCCCAAGAACACCTACAAGCGCTTTGGGAGTATAAAGGACAACGGGGAATTTACCAATCTCGAAAACATTTAACTTGGTATGCGAAAGGCTTTCCAGGAGCCCAGGAATTACGCCATCATTTGGCCAGAATTGAAACCGTTGCTCAAGGATGGCAATTATTAGAGGATGCCATAAATCAGTTATCTCAGAACAGTTTTGTTGCCTCGAAAACTTTAAAATTATAAGGGAACAGGGAACAAGGAAGAAAGTCGCAGACTTTGATGTCCTAATTGCCTAGAATGCTGTTATAAAACAACCCTGGTTTTGTAGAGGTGAGGTATCCTTGCCCCTATTGGACATAATTCGTGAGGAATGATGATGGAAAGTTTAAAAGGACGAGATTTTTTAAGTTTAGCTGATGTTAGTATTGAAGAACTTTATTATTTATTAGATTTAGCGACTAAATTAAAATCAGGAATGGTGAAATTACGTCGCAATAAAGTTTTAGGATTAATGTTTTCTAAAGCTTCCACCCGAACCCGTGTGAGTTTTACCGTTGCTATGTATCAATTAGGGGGTCAAGTGATTGATTTAAACCCGAATGTTACCCAAGTGAGTCGCGGTGAACCTTTAGTGGATACGGCAAGGGTTTTAGACCGTTATTTAGATATTATGGCAATTCGTACCTTTGAACAAAAGGATTTAGAAACCTTTGCCAATTATGCTGAAATTCCTGTGATTAATGCTTTAACCGATCGGGAACATCCTTGTCAAGTATTAGCAGATTTAATGACCGTTCAAGAATGTTTTGGAACCTTAGAAGGATTAACCTTAAGTTATTTTGGTGATGGAGCTAATAATATGGCTCACTCGCTATTATTAGGCTGTGCAATGGTGGGAATGAATGTTAAAATTGCCACCCCAGCTAACTATTTACCCGATGCTGATATTGTTGAACAAGCCAAAAGTATTGCAAACGGGAAAACAGAAGTCATTATTACAGATGACCCCATTGAAGCGGCAAAAGATGCCAATGTTATTTATACCGATGTTTGGGCAAGTATGGGACAGGAAGAAGAAGCTCGAACCCGAATTCCTTTATTTCAACCTTATCAAGTCAATGCTAAATTAATGGAAAAAACCGCCGAAAATTCCATTGTTTTACATTGTTTACCCGCCCATCGTGATGAAGAAATTACCAATGAAGTGATTGAAGGTTCAAAATCAAAAGTTTGGGATGAAGCCGAAAACCGAATGCACGTTCAAAAAGCATTATTAGCCGTATTATTGGGGGATGATTAAGAGAAAGTCAGGGTTGAGGTTTGCCCCTCTTCCCTGACCTAAGCAGTGTGAGTGAGTGATTAACGACGAATATTCATTAAATTGGCATTAATCATCGTGGCATTTTCTAATGTTGCTCCCGCTAAATCCGATGCGGTTAGATTTGCACCCGTGAGATTTGCACCTGTTAAATCAGCATCACGTAAATTTACACCACTGATATCAAATCCGTATAAACTCCCTTCTTTTAACCGAACTTCACCTAAATTTGCAACAGATTGTTGAGCATTTTTAAGATTAGCTCCGGTTAAATCCGCACTTTCTAAATTTGCCCCAATTAAATTAGCATGACTTAAATTAGCATGGTTTAAACTGGCAATCACTAAACCCGCTAAACTCAGGTTAGAATAACTTAAATTGGCTCGTTCTAAGTTAGCACCATGTAATTTAGCTGCGATGAGATTAGCTCGTTCTAAATTCGCTTCGGTTAAGGCAGCCCGATTAAAATTGACTTCATTCAGGTTTGCTCCTTGCAAGTTAGCACCCTGTAAGTTAGCGTCTCGAAGGTCTGCACCCTGAAGATTAACGCCTGCTAACTCAGCACCACTGAGATCACATTTAGGACAATTGTTCGTTTCTAATAGCTGTTTGAGATGGGTGGGGTTCTCGGCTTGAGCGGGAACAGTTAAACCCAAGATCATCATCATTACTGTGGTGGCTACTGTTGCTAATTTCATGCCCACACCCTCAGAAAACTCTATGCTCTGTACTATCTATTATTATCAGGCATAACGGTATGAGTAATATCCCGGTTGGATGTGATATTGTTGTGATCCCTGTGTGACGGAAATCACTGAGAAAAATAGCAGGTGTTGATACAGCCCTACCTAAACCATCACACGACGGATTAAATTTCCTAATGCTTCTGCACTCTGGGTCATGGCAACGGAGGTGGTGGCTTCAGCCATTTGTTGTAACTGCTGAGGTGATTGTAGCAGATACAAAACTTTACTGGCTAACAGATCGGGAGTTAAATCTTTTTGTTGAAACACCAACGCAGCACCCGCTCCCGCAAAAACATTAGCGTTATAGGTTTGGTGGTCTTCAGCCGCAAAAGGATAAGGAATTAAAATAGCTGGGGTGTGGGTAATGGCTAATTCTGTTAAACTTCCAGCACCTGCTCGACTCACGGCTAAATTTGCCCGTTTTAACAAGGCGGCCATATTATCGTAGAAAGGCATCGTAATATACTGAGGATGGTTGAAGGTTTTGACATCGGGGTCATTCTCCCCGGTTAAATGCACCACCCAAGCTCCTGCTTCAAACCATGCGGGTGCAGCTTGTCGAACCAATTGATTGACACTCACAGCCCCTTGACTTCCCCCCATGACAACAATAACGGGAACATCATCAGGGAGGAAAAAAGACAACGGTTCAGAAGGGTTAATAAAATTAGACCGTACAGGGGTTCCCACAACAACGGTATTAGCATTCTGAAGGTAAGGAACAGCCGCCTCAAACCCCAAGGCGACGGTATGACACCAGCGACCGAACTGACGGGTTACTTTTCCAGGTAAGGCATTGGACTCATGTAAAATCACAGGTAAACCCAGGGAACGCGCCGCTAGAATGGCTGGGGCTGCAATATAACCGCCTGTGGTTAAGACTCCCCGGAACTTTCCGGTTTTGAGAAGGTGGCGAACTTGCACCAGAGAACGGCCAAATTTAGCGATAATTTTTAGGGTTTTTAAACTTAAGCGTTGTTGGAAACCTTCAACGGAAATGGTATGGAGGGGATATTGTGGAGGAACCAATTCCCGTTCTAAGCGATCAGGGACACCCAGCCATTCTATCTCAAAATCTGACAGGTTTTCGGCGGTGGCGATCGCCGGGAATAAATGTCCACCTGTTCCACTAGCTGCAATCAGTAAGCGCATGGGTGTTTGACTCAAGTGTTCTCCTTTAGGATCGATATTTTAAGGCCGATGGAGAATAGGGAACTCGAATCCCTGACCTCTGCGGTGCGATCGCAGCGCTCTACCAACTGAGCTAATTCCCCGTGTGAGTCAAACCATCAAGTGTGAGGAATGATGTCTGACTCCGATTTACTATCTTAACATAAAGGTGCCCCAGATTGTAAAGGTTGTTGTGAAAATTTCTTTTGAATTCGCTCTAACTCCAGATCCGAGAAGCGATCAACCGCCCAATTAGCCCAGCGTTGAAGCAGATGCAGAGGATAGGTATGGGCAATGCCCACTCCTTGAATACCAGCCCGTTGAGCGGCGATAATTCCGACAAAGGTATCTTCTAGGGCTAGACAATCACCTGGTTGTACATTCAAGTCAGGGTAAAGCTGATTTAAGCGTTGTACCGCTAATAAATATCCTTCAGGTTCAGGTTTACTCAGGGTAATCTCATCTCCAGTAACAATGACAGAAAAAACTTCCATCAGTTCAAGTTTGTTTAACACCTGTTCCACTTCAGATCGGATCGCTCCAGTCACAACGCCCAACTTCAGATCAGCCGCTTGCAACTGTTGGATGCAGTCATGAAGACCCGGATAAATCGGAAGTTCTTCTAACTGTTCTAATCGTTGTTGATAGGCAATCGATTTCCGTTGAATTAACTGATCTAAATAAACAGGACTAACGGGGCGACCTCGATAAGTTAACAAATCAGTTAAACAAGCGCGATCGCTACGTCCCAAACAAAATTTGCGAATTTCATCCGGTTGAGAACGCAGGTTTTCTGCTAATAACAATTCTTCGATGAGTTCTTCATGGATAGGCTCATCGTTAATAATGATTCCATTAAAATCAAATAAAACTGCCTTTAAACTCATCCTTGAAACCCGAAATTTAACTTATCGAAAACGTTCTATCGCTAACCAAGCCCGAAGAATTTCTCCCACTGACCAAGCTTGAGCAATACAACCTTGGGGGGACATCGGAGCATTCCCATCAAAAATTTCGCTGATGGTTCCAAGTCCGGCGGTGGAAAGATGGTTGATCATCGGATTTAAAAACGTGCGGGCGAGATGGGGATTTTGATACACTCGTAAATGGGCAATCACAAACGGCCCTAACAGCCAAGCCCAAACGGTTCCTTGATGATAGGCGCTATCTCGCTGAAAGGAATTTCCCCCATAATAGCCACGATATTGAAGATGGTTTGAACCGAGCGATCGCAACCCAAAAGAAGTCAGTAAAAATCGTCCGCAGGTTTCAACAACCGCCCGTTGTTGTTCAGGTGCCAAGGCGCTGTGGGGTAAAGAAACGGCAAAAATTTGATTCGGACGCAATGTGGCATCATCCCCATAAATTCCATCGACCACATCATAACAATAGCCCAATTCAGGATTCCAAAACCGTTCAAAGCGAGCTAAGGCTCGATCGGCTAAGGCATCATATTCTTGATAGGGTCTGCCAATTTGACGGGCAAATTTCCCCATAATTCTTAAGGCATTATACCAAAGGGCATTAATTTCAACGGGTTTCCCAATCCGGGGAGTCACAACCCAGTCTCCAATTTTGGCATCCATCCAAGTTAATTGAGTTCCGGGTTCTCCGGCATATAATAAACCATCAGCCGGATCAAGGTGAATATTGTAACGAGTTCCCCGACAATGATATTGAATAATATCCGTCAACACGGGAAATAAATTTTCAATCACATCAAGATCTTCAGTGACTTCATAATATTGACGAATTGCCTCAAAATACCACAACGTGGCATCAACGGTATTATATTCTGGGGTTTCTGCTTCATCGGGGAAACGGTTGGGTAACATTCCTTGATCGACATATTTAGCGTAGGTATACAAAATTGCACGGGCAATTTGTAGTCGTCCGGTGCTGATGGTTAAACCGGGTAAACTAATCATCGTATCCCGTCCCCAATCGCTAAACCAGTGATATCCTGCAATAATGGTTTTACCCATTGGATTTTCAGCAATGGCACGATTAACGATAAATTGATCCGCCGCAAAAACTAACTGCTGTATCCATTGAGGCACTTCTCTAGTATTAACAGAATAACTATCTTGCCAAAACCCTAATAATTTCCGTTCATAGGTGCGACGGACTTCTAAGGCGGCTTCTCCATTTAAACTGGGGTTAGGTTGGGTACTGGCGACAAAACACAAGGACTCGCCGGGGTTCAAGGTGGCGGTAAAGGTTGCCACTTGAAGATGATCGTCTCGATCCCTTAAGCCCCGCTCTCGCTCCCGTGCTAAATCAAAGTTATAATGCCATTCATGGGTGGTGGTGACGCTGGCGCGATCGGTTAATAAATAAAATGGAACTGATTCCGAAAAAGCCGTTACACAAATACCATTATCAACGGGTTCCACCTGCATTGACCAGTTTCTGGCATGGGTATCGCTGTGATAATCTCGATAATTAACAAAAGCTTTCAGGGTAAGGGTGATCGGTGCAGAGCCACGAGTTAAACTATAACGAATATAGGTAATATTCGCTTCAGGCTGCATCCAAATTCGTTTTTCAATCAAAGCATCGGCGCAGGCAAACTTCCAGGTCGGGATGCTACGGTCAAGGTAAAAGCGCTCAATCTGGTAATGTCCATAACCGTCAATGGCACCACCTGCCCAACGATTGGTATATAGAGGATAAACTTGTTCTTGATAGTTTACAATTTCATCAATTTTCGCCACCAGTAAGGTACGACCGAGGGGCGGTTTTAAAGCTGCGACTAATACACCGTGATAACGTCGTGTTAGTAAACCTGCAATTGTTCCTGAAGCATAGCCACCGATGCCATTGGTCACTAACCATTCTCGTGTTTCGGCACTCGCTAAATCACAGCAGGTTTCTCGTCCAAAATTAATACTCATACACTCTTAAACACTCAACGTTTTACATCAACAATAAAATTTAAGTTTTATAAACCTTTCCTTGCCAAAATTCACAAATTAAATTCTGACAACGGATGAAAGAACAGTTGTCCATTTTTAGGATAGAATATCAGTCATCATTGTTCATCAGTGCAAAAATTGTCCTCATGAGCTTCTCAATCTAGTACCCGCGTTATTAACTATAACGTTTTATCGTCCAAATCAAAAGCCCCCTTTTCTAAAAATTGAACTTTGATTAAACCTATTCTCAAAGAGGTAGAATATCGAGACAGGTCAACTTTGATTATTTTTTCAGTTTCTAGGTGATAGATGACGTGAGATTTTGAGATTTTTTGCCGTTTCAATTTTAAGGTTGAGTTTAATGAAAAAAAACAACGTTATGAATGCTTTTCCTGTGTTAGAAGACTTACATCATAGCTTGCCTAACTTTTGTGGTTGGGAATCAGAAATTAGCACGATTGTTAACCATCAAGAACCGATATTTAAGACAACCATAGAGGGAACAGATCCCCCATCTATCAATCAAATTTGGGCAGGTTTTGCTTGTGCATTACATTTTCATCAACCCACCATTCCGACGGGAGAAAATGGTGCATTAATTAGCAATCTTCAATATATGTTTGAACATCCCCAGCAAGGAGATAACCATAATGCTGAACCGTTTGCTTGGTGTTATCGTCGCATGGGAGAGTTTATTCCTCAATTAGTCGCCGAAGGATGTCAACCCCGAATTATGTTGGATTATTCAGGTAATTTATTATGGGGACTTCGCCAAATGGGGCGAGATGATATTCTGAATTCTTTAAAAAAAATTACCTGTGATACCCAGTATCAACCTTATGTAGAATGGTTAGGAACAATGTGGAGTCATGCGGTGATTCCTTCGACTCCCATTCCTGATATTTTATTACAAATACAAGCTTGGCAACATCATTTTGCCTCGATTTTTGGAGCAGAAGCGTTAAAAAGGGTGAAGGGATTTTCCCCCCCAGAAATGCACTTACCCAACCATCCTGATACCTTATATGAATATATTAAAGCCTTAAAAGCTTGTGGATATCGCTGGTTATTGGTTCAAGAACATTCAGTGGAAACCTTGGAGGGTTGGGGATTACCCCATGAGCAAAAATATATTCCAAACCGTTTAATTGCTCGAAATTCTCAGGGAGAAACCTTAAGTATGATTGCGTTAATTAAAACCCAAGGTTCGGATACTAAATTAGTCGCCCAGATGCAACCGTATTTTGAAGCAAAAACGAAGCAAAAACAATCCATTTCTGGAATTGAGGTTCCGGCTTTAGTGACACAAATTGCAGATGGAGAAAATGGGGGAGTGATGATGAATGAATATCCCCGTGATTTCTTTAGAATTTACCATGAAATGCGGGATCAAAATGGGGGGAATTCTGGAGTTATCGCATTCAATGGAACGGAATATTTAGAATTATTAGAAGCGTCGGGAGTGAACCCAGAAGATTACCCAACTTGTCAAGCGGTTCATCAACATAAAATCTGGCAACAAATTGATCCCAGTCAAGCAACACCAGAAGCGGTTGAAGCAGTGATCACTGATTTAAAACAAACTGATCATCAATTTCAAATGGAAGGTGCATCATGGACAAATCACTTAAGTTGGGTGCAAGGTTATGAAAATGTTTTAGAACCCATGAAACAATTAAGTATTGCTTTTCATCAAAAGTATGATTCTTTAGTTCAAGAAAACCCTCATATTACGAAAGAATTTCACTATCAACAAGCTTTATTATATAACTTGTTATTACAAACCAGTTGTTTTCGTTATTGGGGACAGGGAACTTGGACAGATTATGCTAAAGAATTATATCGTCGAGGGATGGAAATATTATCCTAAAACACCGTAGGGGCGGGGTTTTACCGCCCATTATTCACTGAGGATCAAACCCTACAAATAATGACCAAAGGAAGGATTTTTCCAATCATAATCATTCGGAAATTTAAAATTAATAAAAGAAACCGAAATACTCATTTCTAAAGCTTTAACATAATGCCACCAACCCACCGGAAGAAAAATGACTTCTCCAGGGTGTAATATCACATCAATAGAACGAACATTACGATATAAAGGATAACGGTTATAATCAGGATTAGCTGGATCAATGGGACTAAAAACCCCAATGCTATTATACAGAAAGGGGGTTTGTTGAGGGGGAATCATTTTGATCAGTTTCCGTCCTGAAACTTGAGCTAAAAAGATATTAACGGGATCATGATGGAGGGGTGTTACTGTTCCGGCGGAACCAAACCAGAAAAATGTTCTTCCCGTTTTTGTTTCAGGGTTTAAATATTCGGGGAAAATCTCCATATCCTCAAAAAGACCCTGCATTTCTTCACGGTTTAAAGTATGGTTATTAGCAACCATATAGTAATCATTGGTTTCTCCCGCACGAATCACCCAATCAATATAATCTTGAAATAACATCGTTTTTCGATGTTGTTCTAAATTAATTTCATAATTCGGGTCAGCGTTGCGGTTTCCTTGAACTTGAATGGTGACTTGACCATATTTTTCTTTTAAATATTCCGGTGTCCATCGGTGTAGCGCTGCCCAATTGTTCATAATACCTGTTAAAATGACAGGTTTATTTTGACTATAATAGTGTTCTAAAAATTCATCTTTGGATAAAAAAGGAATGCGAGGAATGGTATAATAATTCGGGTTTAACGTTGCCAGTTGATTTTGAATTTGTAAAAGCGATTCTAATTTTTGTAACTTTTGTAA
>NZ_JBJUDF010000184.1:0-2801 GCF_046067725.1 Planktothrix sp. | reverse complement strand
CTCCCAGATAGGCTGCTTTTTCCAGTAGTAGCGACTTCTATTAGGAAGAAAAGGTGTTGAAACAACATCCCATCGAATGACTCTTCCCACCAACCTTTCAAAAGTAGCGACTTCTATTAGGAAGAAAAGGTGTTGAAACTTGGAGAAAGAAGTATGTGTATATTCCTAGAGAAAGTAGCGACTTCTATACTTGACAAACATTTATTTGTTAAGACATACTTGTAAAGTATACATTTTCACTTTGAGAGACTTGTAACTAACTATGGAACTAAGAGCATTTTTCACAGGTCTGACTGTAGCCAGTTTGGTTATTCCCAGTGTATTAGCAAATACATCAAAAGTTTTAGCTGAAGACATTACCATTCTGTTAGAAAATAAAACAAGGGCAAATATGACAGAATTTTACGCTTCTCCTAGTGGGACTCAAAATTGGGAAAACGATATTTTAGGTGATGATGTTTTACGCTCTGGAAAGGCGATAGAAATTAATTTCAATGATGAGCGCACAACTTGTATCTATGACTTTCAAGCCAAATTTGCTGATGGTGATGTAATCGAAAAATATGATATCAATATTTGTAAATTGGCAGGTGGTAGTTACCAATTTTATGATTAGGTTGATAAGTAGGGGCAATTCATGAATTGCCCCTACTTTAATTTAACCGAGATTAAACAGGCAATTTAGAGTCTTTCGCGTCCTTAATTCGCATTGTCCAGAATTGAATCGTATCAGAAATTTCGATTAACAAATCTGTTAATAAAACCTGCTGATTAAAATTCAAACTTCTGAACCGTTCTTGAAATTGTTCCGTCGTCATCTCCGCCTTAATATTGAGATGAGATCCGACAATTTTACACAACACCACTCGCGCCACACCCCAAGCAAAATAACGGCGTTGTTCGTCCGAACCCCCCGCAGCATTGGGAACACCGCCTCCTAATAACACCGAAGAACGAGACATCGCCCAAAATCGTTCTACGCCCCAACTTGCCACATAGTCACTAATTCCACTGGCGGCCCCTTGCCAGTCTCCCAGAGAATTTGCCCCCTTATTTAAGAGGGTAAAAACCTCTCGATCTAACTCATAGGATGTTACCGACATGATATTTCCTCCTTAAATCTTTTCAATTAAAATTCGACCAAAACCCACACTCCATAACCCGCCTAAATAATGTTCAGCATGGAGAAACTTTTCCCAGTCCTCGACATTTTGAACCTGACCCCGTGTAGTCCAAGAAGTTAAAAAAACCGCCCCCGGAGGAAACCCTTCCACCCCAAACAAATTTTTAACTAAATTGCCTTTTTCGTCCGGTTCATCATGCAAACTCACACGAGGTTGACGAACTAACCCCATATCAACAAATAAATTAATACTGGTGTCAGGAACAATAATTAAGCGATCGCTGGGAATAGAACTGGGAACAGGCAATTTTTGCCCCTCATTCGGGTTGCGATATTGTACCTTTTCTAACTTCAACCACCGCAAATAAACCGTTTGATTATTTAAGGAATTATCCGTGATCAAAACCTTATTTCGATCTAAATTCAAAGGCGACTGTTGAGATAATTGTTGAAAACGATTTAACCATTGTAAACAACTCACCCACCAGTTACCATAACCCAAGACATGAACGGGCCACCAAACGGGCCAGCCCCACCCTAAAGCGATCGCCCCTGGGGAAATAGCGTTATCCTGACCCCCAAACCAATGATTAACAAAATTAGCGTGGGTGTGTTCGGCGTGTTCCCGCAAAGCCCCCCGCAGAGAACTCCCCGGAATAGCCGGAGTGCGATCGCTCAGGCGAAAAATCGGGTTATTATTTCCCCGACTGCTACTATCCGCCCCGCCAATATGTACAGGTTCTTGACAAATTAACCATTCTGTAGTCATGATGCAATCCTCAAAATAACCATAAATGTCCATAACCCAAGGCATCCCGATGAAAGGCATCAGGATAAGGCCCCGACTCTGATACCGGAGGCGTTCCCTCCCATAAATACACCGCCCCCGCAGGCGTCATCCATTCCCCCGGCGTCAAGACGGAAACCCGACGGTTTGGGTCTTTGCGATCGCGTACCTTCTTCCACGACTGCCAAGGAATGCCCATTTCTGCCGCGTAACCCTTGACGCCTGGGGGTTTGGGGACAGAAATTTTCCGTCCCGGTTGTTGCCATAAAGCCGCCGTCAGTAAAATTCCCCCTTGGGGTTGGGGACAGGAGGCCGTTAACCATTGCCAATTGTTCTTTTCTTGAATAGGGCTGATAGTAACGGGGGTTCCCGCCCCCAATATTCCCCAGTCGGGGGGTTGATAGTCGCCGATAATTTTGACTAAAATTGACCATCCGGGGGCCATTAAAGTCGTTTGTTCGGCAAAAAATCCCCCCTCGTCCACCACTTGAAAGTCTTGGCGACGGTTATGGCTGAGGGTGAGGGACTCCCAAGGTAAAGGCTGAAGCGGGTTATCGGGGGCTGTACCCGACTTAAACATTAACTTTTGCTCTTGCCAAAATAGCTGTAAAGTGTTACCCGGTATTAAATATTGACCTCCGATCACTTCAATGTCTTTTCCTTGGTGTTCCGGTTGCACCTGCCATTGTTCGGTATTTGTCCACTGCATTCGATACAGGTTGCGAGGTAAGTTCGGGGACGCAATATCAACATCGAGGGTATAAACGGGCAAGGGTAAGGGAACATAAAATTCACTCTTATATTCCCAAAACGGCCCCCAGAGTTGACTCTGACTGGGTAAATTCAAACAAGCTGCCAACTGATGCCCATTCGGGGGCCAGCGACAACCGA
>NZ_JBJUDF010000183.1:0-15617 GCF_046067725.1 Planktothrix sp. | reverse complement strand
GCAAGCTTGTGGAGAGGATGTAAGACTCGTTAGTGCTTGCACTGAAAAGCATTCTTCTATGAAACAAGAATCCCCCGTCGAGCGCGCAAGCTTGACGGGGGAGTGTCAATGAAGTTGATTCGGATTAAGATTGGGTATCCTTAAATTAATATCAACTGTGTTTTGGGGACTAGCAATGCGTCAACTTTGGTTTCTGATCTCCATCGGTATTTTCACAGTTGGGCTTGCAGGATGCGGTACACCACCCGAAGACACCACCGCGACCTCTAGCCCAACGGCATCTCCTGGGGCGGCTCCAGGGGCTTCGGCTTCCCCTGGAGCAGAAGTTTCACCTCAACCTAATGCAACTCCCACTCCGGGTCAAGTTGCCCCCTTTAAAGACCCTTTAGTCAAAGAGGGCTCTAATGTCGCTACAGGTGCGGGTTTAATTCAATCCACCAATCCCGAAGAACGGTTAAACCTCCTGGGGAAACGTCCCACCGCTACACCTGTAGCACCTGCAACAACAACGGTTCCTGGTTCTACGGTTGCTGATCCGTTTGCTGTATTACCTCCTTTGATTGTACAAACGACTCCCAATATCGGAGAAGCACCCGAACCCCCGGAACAAGTAACTCGTGCTGTGCCAGATTTACCCAAGTTACCAGAGGCTGAACCTCCGCTTCCTTGGAGAAATATCAGTATTAGTATTCCCTCCCCTCAAACGGGTAATCCTAATACTGGCTTTACACCCCCAACCGGTCAGGGTAGGGCTGCTAGTCCCAATCAGACTAGAACCGCCCCGATGAATTCTACACCCATATCCCCCAATAGGAATCTCACGGGTAGTCCTGCTAACCCGGTTTCTCCTAACACCCAGACAACAGCACCCAGACGTCAAACGGTTGCTCCTCGAAGAACTGTACCGACCTTACCGAATTTACCTATTGCCCAAGTTCCTGATTTACCTCCTCTGCCGAATACAACCCCTCCCACTGCTTGGCGTGATCCCAATCCACCACCCAAGCCCGTCGTGCAACCGTTAACCCCTCCACCGCCCTCGACGGATTTAGCTCAGGGTATGGAAGTGACGGGAATATTACAAGTAGGGAATCAAACGAAAGTGATTCTCAAAGCTCCCACCGAACCGACCAGTCGCTATGTGAATGTGGGACAGCGTGTCTCTAATGGTCAAGTTCTGGTTAAAGGAGTCAAATTTGATAGTGGAGGTGAACCGATTGTAATTTTTGAACAAAATGGCATCGAGATTGCTAAATCTGTGGGTGCAATTAATCCACCCCCTAATCAACCAATGAATAATATTAGTCTGCAACCTGCTCGTGCGATGAGTTAGTCCGGTGTCATGTTTAACAGTTTGTAGAAATTTTTCACTCCTTGGAGTAACCATGTTGTGTTCGATGCGAAAACTGAGTTCTTTAACCGTAATTTTATCAACATTAGCACTCGCTATTGAGATTGCTCATCCACTGGCTGCTATTGCACAACAACCTGAAGGTAAGCGTCCTCCTGTTTGTGAAGGACAGTTACCGACTGGAAAAGTGAAGTGTAACTATGAGGGAGGCGATAACTATCAGGGAGATTTTGTTAATGGTAAACCTGAAGGACGTGGCATTTACGTTTACGCCAATCGCGATCGCTATGAAGGGCAATTCCGTAATGGTTTACCCAATGGACAAGGAGTGTTTATTTTTGCTGATGATGCCCGTGTGATTGGGGTGTTTAAAGATGGCAATATTACTCAAGGAACGGTAATTTTTGCTAATGGCGATCGCTATATTGGTACGTTTAAACTGGTGCGAGAGGTTGGTGGCGGTGCCATCAGTAGTCAACCCAGTGGTCGAGGGCAATTTATTTATGCCAATGGCGATCGCTATGAAGGAGAATTCTTTGCTGGATCTCCCTTTGGTCAAGGGGTCTTTACCCGCAAAAATGGCAGTCGCTGTCAAGGACAGTTTTTTAATCAAGACCTTGATGGGAAAGGCACTTGTACCTTTGCGAATGGAACTCGCTATGAGGGAGAATTTCGAGGAGGGATTCCTCATGGTCAAGGAACGATTATTGATGCTCAAGGTAAGCGTTTTCCCGGGTCTTTCCGCGAGGGCAAAAAACTGTAAATGTCATTGTAGAACAGGACTTTCTTCAGAACTTCTTTAAAAATTGTTAAGTTTTGTAAATAAACCTAAATAAACTTGACATTTTAATTTTTATGTGTTAGATGGAGGCGATAGTAAAACGCAGTTAGCAATAAAACTTAAAGACTAAAATCAACCTAGACAACCGATCCAGTAGTACCCTGAACATTAAACGTCTTTATCCGTTCTTTTCATTAAAAAGGGGAAGATAAACCAATGGTTGAACGTGGTTCTAAAGTTCGCATCCTACGCAAAGAGTCCTACTGGTTTCAAGAAGTGGGTACAGTGGCTTCTGTCGATAAAAGTGGTATCAAATACCCAGTTATCGTTCGCTTTGATAAAGTGAACTATGCTGGGATCAACACCAACAACTTTTCCTTATCCGAAGTGGTAGAAGTTGCAGGTGCTCCTAAAGATGCGGGTACAAAAGCCAAAAAAGGCTCTTAAACTCCTAACAAAGCTTGCATATCGCAAATTTATTGGGAAAAGTTCAACTCGTGTCGGCGATCAAAACCAAAGCACCGAAGGAAATTAGTCAGTGCCGGAACTACCGGAAGTTGAAACCGTTCGCCAAGGTCTTAATCAAGTGACCTTGAACCAAGAGATAGTGGGTGGGGAGGTGTTGTTAAAGCGCACTCTCGCCTACCCTTTTTCTGTGGATGAATTTTTGCAGAATTTAACGGGAATGGCGATCGCACAATGGCATCGCCGAGGTAAATATTTATTAGCAGAATTAGTCAAATTAGACTTAGAAAAAAACCCTGGAGGCTGGTTAGGAGTTCATCTACGAATGACCGGTCAATTGTTATGGGTAAACCCAGAAGATCCGTTGCAAAAACACACTCGCATTCGCTTATTTTTGGGTAAAAATCGAGAGTTAAGATTTGTAGATCAACGGACATTTGGGCAGATGTGGTGGGTTCCTCCTGAGCAAAAGATTTCCAATATTATGACTGGATTAAAGAATTTAGGGCCAGAACCGTTTGCGCCGGAATTTTCCGTTGAATATTTACAGGAACAGTTTAAAAAACGTCAACGCCCAATTAAATCAGCCCTTTTAGATCAAACCTTAGTAGCGGGAGTCGGGAATATTTATGCGGATGAAGCGTTATTTTTAAGTGGAATTGCCCCTACAACTCCTTGCACAGCCTTAAGGCGTCCCCAACTAGAAGCCTTAAAAAGTCATATGATTCAAGTGTTAGAAAAAAGTATTCAAGCTGGGGGGACAACCATTCGCAACTTCCTCAACGTTCAAGGGGTGAATGGCAACTATGGTGGCACGGCTTGGGTTTACAACCGGACGGGAGAACCCTGTCGCATCTGTGAAACCCCCATTGAACGCTTAAAACTGGCGGGACGGTCTGCTCATTTCTGTCCTCAATGTCAAGGGGAGAGGGAACAGGGAATTACAAATTACGAATTACGAATTACGAATGGGGAATAGGGAAATAAGGTAGAAAATCAAGGCGATAAACGCTTAAAATTTTGACAAGCTTCTATCATTACTTTAAGTTAACGAGCTATGACAATTAAAAAAGGTGACTTTGTTCATGCAGTTCGGGAAAAGCTAGAAAATAGCTTAGAGGCAAAAGCCAGTGATACTCGGTTTTCTCCTTATCTTTTTGAAACCAAAGGGGAAATCATGGAACTGCGGGGAGACTATGCTTTAGTAAAATTTGGGCAAGTTCCTACGCCCAATATTTGGTTACGACTTGACCAACTCGAACCCGCCCAATCATAACTGCTCAGAGGGGGGATAGATCTTAATTGTTTTTAGACAATAAAAGCGGAACAATTAAAGTAGGTGGGTAGGAATCAACCTCAAAAAATCCCTTCTAGGGTTCGTCAGTCAAGGCATGAACCCTAGAAATGGAATTTTTGAGAAAAATCAAGCCTTCAAATCCTACTATTTTGAGTTGAGAAAATCCAATTATGCTATCTACTCCATTTTTCCCCCCCTCTTGTCATTCCACACAAGTTTCAATTATTGGCGCTGGTAAAGTAGGCAGTACCCTCGCCCAACGAATTGTTGAACAAAATATTGCTAATGTTGTTTTATTAGATGTTTTAGAAGGAGTTCCTCAAGGAATTGCCTTAGATTTAATGCAAGCGGGTGCGGTTGAACGTCATGATCGGCAAGTAATGGGTACTAATAATTATGCAGATACGGCAGCTTCGGATATTGTTGTAATTACGGCTGGAAAACCTCGAATTCCAGGGATGAGTCGAGAGGATTTAATTAGTATTAATGCCAAAATTGTAGCGGAGGCTGCAAAAAATTCTATTGAATATTCTCCCAACGCGGTGTTGATTATTGTCACGAATCCTCTGGATATTATGACTTATGTTGCGTGGAAAGTTACCCAAGTTGAACCCTATCGAATTATGGGGATGGCTGGGGTTTTAGATTCGGCGCGATTTGAAGCTTTTTTAGGCATAGAGTTAGGAATGTCTGTGGCGAATATTGATGCTATCGTATTAGGAAGTCATGGGGATTTAATGGTTCCTTTACCTCGTTATACAACGATTAATGGTATTCCAATTACAGAATTAATTGAGCCAAAAACGATTGAAACCATTGTTGAACGTACCCGTCAAGGGGGAGGAGAAATTGTTCAATTATTAAAAACGGGAGGAGCTTATTTTGCGCCAGCTTCTTCTGTAAGAATTATGGTTGAATCGATTTTACGTCAACAATCAAGATTATTACCCACCTGTTGTTATTTGCAAGGAGAATATGGTTTGAATGATATTTTCCTGGGTGTTCCGGCTTGGTTAGGATGTCGAGGAGTTGAACGAGTTTTAGAATTAGAGTTAACTCCATCGGAACATGAAGCGTTAATGAAATGTGCAGAATCGGTTCGAGGTGGAATTAATCAAGCATTAGAAATATTGAACGTTTGAAATTTGTAGGGGCGGGGTCTTCCCGCCCAGACTCAATTATAACTAATAACTAACAACTGTTTTGATTCTAAATTTATCGTAAGGGCGAGGAGACCTCGCCCCTACAACTGATTACTATTTTTGGCTATAAGCGGCTATGGGTTCTTTAATCCAGCGAATATAAAGATGTCGTAAGGTTGATTTTAAGACACGAGGGGCACCAAAATCGATGGGAACTAAAACATCTGGTAATTTCCAATTGGAAACTTGTAATTCTTGGGGTGTTAATAAAGGATAGTGAATATCTGTTAATTCAGGACATAATCCTAATCGTTGAGACGCAGTAATAGTGGGAATTAAACTCGGATTAACTTGCAGAATCTCAACCATAGTTCTATCGAGGGAAAAAACATGATCAGAAGCGGCTAAAATCCCTAATTCACGGGGTTGACCTTTCACCGGGCCATTACCTTCATGACCCATAATGCCATCTAAAATCGTTAAATTAGGGTTAATCGCTCTTGCGGTTTCAACTAACATTTCTCCAAAACGATTCACATCTTTTCCCGCTTCTAAATGCCACCAAGCTTTCATTTTTCCAGGGACACAACCAAAGAGGTTTTTAACTCCCATCGTCAGGGTAAGTTGAGCGTGGGATTTAACTTTGGGTAAATTAATCACCACATCGGCTTCCATCGCTTCTTTACTTAAGCGCAAATGATCAAACCCTTCACTAACAGTTTGATAGCGTTTTCCGTGAAATTCTACAATGGGTAAATTTAACGATTCAATTAAAGGTAAATAGCCATTAGCACGGGCGACCCCGAAAGCACTTCCAAAGGCGGGACTATCCCCTAAAAACGGTTTTCCTCCCGCCTCGATCACCTGTTGAGCGACCACCGCCACTAATTCGGGTCGGGTAACGCATTCTTGGGTGGGGCGACTTCCCGTTAATAAATTGGGTTTGAGAAGAACGCGATCGCCCGGTTTCACAAAAGCCGCCATTCCGCCCCAGGGTTCCAGCAATGTTGTTAAAGAGGTTTCTAAGGTTTTAGGGTGATAAGAATGAGCCCGAATTAAAGACACAGTTGACATAAATCTGGAATCCTATAGGGTGATTTCATCTATGCAATATGATGGCAGGAATTTAATTATTCATCAACTTTAAAACGACCCGCCGCCCCTCGATGCAGGGCTGTTACCCGTTGAGAATTTAGGAAGACTCCCTCTCCGGCTAGTTCCAGAATGGGAGGTTTAAACTCGACTTTTTCCACTTTACTCATATTGATCACAACAGTCTGATCCGCTAGTTGAAAACTCAGCCAGGATTGATTTAAGAGTTGGGAAAGCAGGGGGGCTAATTCTGTTGATGCAATGGGAATGCTAAAGGTTTCATCATGGCCATTGTCATAATAAAAGGTGATTTGCGTTGTTGTGGTCGCATTAAAGGCGGCAAAAGACCCTTTGGGCATCGGTAAATTTCTCCTAAATGGGGCAATTTCGCAAAGGAATAACCTTTACTTAAGATATAGCAGGGAATAGCGGAACAGGGAATAAAGAAAAAAAGATTTTACAGCCCTTGATCCGACTATCAGCTTAGGTTAATTATGGTATTCCCACTACTTAAATCCTAACCTTTCCAGCGATGAGGTAACATACAATAAAGGTTATTTTGTACCAATTTTTTTGATCAAATGTCTAAATCTCCTCATCCTGGTAATATCTTTCTGGAAAATGTCCCTTGGCAGGATTTAGAAACGATTCTTTTTAAACGGCAAAAAAATGGAGAAACTCTACTCGCTTATGATCATGGGCGTTTGGAACTGATTACGCCTTCCCCTCTCCATCAAGAGTATCGAGAACTATTAGAAGAATTTGTGATCGCCTTATTGGATTTATATAATATTAATTATCGGGGTTTAGGTTCAGCATTATGGCAACGCCGGGATTTAAAAATTAGTTTAGAAGTGGATAGTTGTTTCTATATTCAAAATTTGCCTGCGATTGAAAAAATATTAACCATCAGTTTACCAGAAAACCCTCCCCCAGATTTAGTATTAGAAATTGATTTAACTTACAAATCTCTCTCTCGACGTTCTCTTTATGCTCGTTTAGGAATTCCCGAAGTTTGGCGGTGTGATGAAAACAAACTTAAAATTTATCAATTAAACGCAGGAGAATATCAACAAATTTATCGCAGTTTAGTGTTTCCTGAAATAGAATTAGAATATTTACCCCAGATTATTAAAAATAATATTAAATCCGGTCGAGCAACGGTACGTCGGGAATTTAAAAAATGGTTAATGACGGTTTAGAGGATTAGGAATGACATTACTATTATTAGGTGAATTTGAAAATCCTGAAATTTGGATTTCAGCCCTCAAAACTTATCAACCTGAATTAAAAATAGAAGTTTATCCTAATTTTACCAATTCATCAGAAATCAATGCGGTTTTAGCCTGGATGCCCCCCTTGGGAGTGATTGAACAATTTCCCAATTTAAAAGTTATTATCTCAACAGGGGCTGGTGTAGATCATATTCTACGAGATCCAAATTTACCTGCTAATATTCCCATTGTGCGGTTAGTCGATGGCTCTTTAACCTCGCAAATGTCGGAATATATTTTATTAGCTGTTTTGCAGTATCATCGTCAATTTATAACTTATAAAACCCAACAAAATCAAGGGTTATGGCAAGGATTATCTCCTAGAAATACGGCTAATTGTACCGTTGGAATTCTAGGCTTAGGGGTTTTAGGTTTAGATATTGCTCAAAAATTAAAGATGATGGGGTTTGCGGTGAGAGGTTGGAGTCGAACCCCGAAAGTTTTAGATAAGATTAATTGTTTTTCGGGTGAGGAAGAATTTAAGTTATTTTTAAGTGAATGTGAGGTATTAGTTTGTTTGTTACCCTTAACGCCAGAAACCGAAGGAATTTTAAATCAAAATACCTTTTCAGCTTTACCTCAAGGAGCCTATTTAATTAATGTAGCTAGGGGTAAACATTTAGTAGAAGAAGATTTATTAAATGCTTTAAAATCCGGTCAACTTTCCGGTGCTTGTTTGGATGTTTTTCAAATTGAACCCTTACCCAAAGATCATCTCTTTTGGACACATCCTAAAATTATCATTACCCCCCATATTGCGGCGAAAACCATACCCGCTTGTGTGGCACCTCAAATTATTGACGCGATTAATAAAAGTCAAGCTGGATTATTATTAAATCATACCGTTGATGTATCCAGAGGATATTAATTGACTAGATACAATGATTTCAAATAATCCCGGCTTGTTGAAAAACTTGCTGGGGGGTAAATTGCAATCCTTCTAATAAATTATCCGTTAAAATTGCCTCATCTCGTTTTGTTTGAGGCGGTGCATCGGGATAAAAAATAGTAATGGTTTTAGCTTTCAGGTCAACAACCCAAACCCTCAACACTCCAGCATTGAGATAATCAATGGCTTTTTCACTCATTTGACCAAAGGTTTGATCCGGTGAGATAATTTCAATCACTAATTCAGGGGGAACTGGACAAGCTTCATCAATAAATCTTTCCAAAGGAAGACGACTATAGGAAATATAAAGTAAATCAGGAATGGGAACCCAATCTCGATTATTTTTTTTCAGAATAACTGCCCATTCTATGCCGATTTATCCTTGATTTTGACACCATTGGTTTAAAAGGGTACACAGCGTAACAGTAAGTCGAGAATGAAAACGTTTGGGTGCTATTTTGGGAACTGCTTCTCCATTAATCAATTCATAGTTTAAGTCGGTTTCAGGAAGGGTGAGAAATTCATCTAGGGTGAGTGGAGTTTTGAGTGTTACCATCTGTTGATTACTCAAATAAGTTTAATAGTTGGAAACAGAAAAGCTGTTAACATCTTACTATAGCAATCCTATTTAATTTACCGTAGGGGCAATTCATGAATTGCCCCTACGGTAAGGGTTTGAGTCATAGAGGTGATTACAACCTATTTAGACTTGCTATATCACTTTGAAAGACTGGGTAGAACTTCTCTGGATTGAAATCGTAATGGCATCTGATCTTTTGGGTAAATCAACAAATTCTGCTGTAAATCCTCTAAAGATGAACGACCGTTAACCAACTCCCAATTAAAATGTCGGAGCAGTTGAGCTAACATCACAGTTGCTTCTAGCATCGCCAAATGTTCCCCCAGACAGCGATGAGCACCTGACCCAAAATCAATCATAGGTAATGAAAGGCTACCTTTATTTTCTTCCAGCCAACGTTCAGGGAGAAATTGTTCAGGTTGAGGATAGGTTTCAGCATCCCTTCCCGCACCGAGCATTGACCAAGATACTTTTGTTCCTTTAGGAATAGTAATCCCCTCAATCACAGTCTCTTTTATAGCTTCTAACGGACTAGAACCCGATGCAACGGAATAAAGCCGCAGTGTTTCTTTGACAATAGCTCGCAGATAAGTGAGTTCTTTCAGACTTTCGATTGAAATCGAGCCATGCTTTTCCCATACTTGATCTACAAGGGTTTGAGCCTTTTGGAAAACCTCTGGATGCAACGCTAATTCACCCACTGTGAAAGATAATGTATGGGCTGTGGTATCAGTCCCCGCAATCAGGAGTTCAATCATTTCTGCAATCAGGGTTTCCTTTGTATAGCGAGGTTCTTTTGTAGCGATTTTAACCAACATTGATTCAGTAAATAAAGGAGTTAGGGAAACAGACTCAATCGGCTGAGAGTCCCTCAGTTGCAAAGCCAGGTCTACGCGAGGCACTAGAAATTGTTCAACATAGCGTCTGGCTGACCAGTAATCACGAGACGATGGTGTCGGTAAATATTTCATCCACAGCTTTTCACCCGTCGCCACCCGCAGAAGTCGATAGGTAATCACGGACATCGCCTCATAGACTTTTTGAACATCCAGGGGAGGCCCTTCGGAGGTCGGAATTTTGGGATCAACTGGAATGCCTAATACTAAGCAAGCAATGACACGCATGGTCAATTCTACAAACAGGGGATCAACCGGAATTGTTTCTGAGGGATCGGAGTCTTCAATTTTTGCTGTAATTTGAGAACAGGCTTGCTGAACAACGTTGATATACTGTGAAATTGCACTGGACGTAAATTCAGGATTCCAAACTTTGCGACGCCATTGCCATTCTGATCCAGTTTGTCCGAGTAAAATGGGGCCACTCATATCGTTCCAAGCTCGACTAATCCGGTGAGCCCGAATTAAGCTACCGTCTCTCATTCCATTAATAATGGTACTTTCAATAGCTGAGGGCTTGCTTAAAATCAGAACAGGATAATCTGCCCAATAAACATACATGGAACCATACTGTTGACTCCAATCAAACATCAGTTTAAATAATTGCTTTTTTTTAACCGCCTCTAAAATTTGAGGAATATTGCCAAATAGCAAGTGTCTAGGGGGAGAAGGTAGGGATTTGAGAGGCTGATAGCGCTTTCTTTTTTCCCAATAGCGCCAGCCTAGTATTCCTAAGAGGGTTAGGAAAATTACAGTCAGAATTAAGGGTAGAGAAACCCAAATCAAAGCATTACTGAATAAAAGCATAAGTTCACATTGCAAAACGATTGAGCTAATCCATATATAGCAAGTCTAAATAGGTTGTAATCATCTCTATGACTCAAACCCTTACCGGAGGGGCAATTCATGAATTGCCCCTACCACAAATCAAATAGGATTGCTATAACTATAACTATAAAATGAATGAGGGGAAAACGTATCAAGAAATCAAGGCTTTCCATAATTGCATTATTAAAAAATGGGTAGAGTCAGGTAAATCAGCCGAAGACTTTTTAGAAACGGGGTCTAAATTAGTAATAATTTTAGACAATGCTAGTTTTCATAAAAAGAAAGAAATTTTAGAAAAAATTGAGATTTGCTAAGGGAATTAAATCGCAAGCGTGAGTAGGTACAATCATTTCTTTCGTTAAACAGGTTAGGGTTAAGTCTTAAAACTCCAACCTTTGACAAGTCAGCGAGGCTGTTGTGCGAACTGTCTCAATATTAAAGACAGAAACTCGAAATGACGCTATCCTGAAGTTCAATTTTGAACTAGCTGAAAGTTGGGAAAAAACCTGTACTTTTGGCTAGGTATCTACATCCCCCATCTCTATAAATGAGGTTTGGGTAAAATCCGAACGAATTTAACAATTTGACCCGTCACTTCAATTCCGATTAAATAATCTTCTAAGGTAAATCGATAAAAAATAGCGCTGGAGCCTAACGGTTTAAGTTCCGGTAAGTCTTTAAGATGTTTAATATCTTTAAATTCAACAAATACAAAATGATAGACCTTAGAATAAGCAACGGGTTCTAAGCTTATCAGGTCATGGATAAATGATCGACCGTAGCGGACATCAAGGGTCACGATGGGTTACTCAGTGATTGATCTTGGGAAAAGGACGATAGTTGGGTTGGTCAGGTTCTGGATGGGTGGTACTGGATCGACTATACTCAAAATCGAGCAGTTCCAGGGCTTCCTCATAGGTTAAGGAGTCCCCTGGCTTCAGGGTTTCCTTCGCTTCTTCAATGGCTTTGAGCATATAACGATCATAAAATAAGGCTTGCAAAGATTTCCATGCTTTTCCCAAGTCTTCCTCAGAGATCCGATCAATTAAGTAATGCAATTTTTTTCTAAGAGGATTCATCATTTTTAGTTTCCCTGCTTAAATGGATTTAGGAATTTTAATTAATATTTTAGCAGATTAGAGATTTTTGAGGATATAGTTTTTAGCTTAAAATGCGATCGCATCTTCTCTATTTAAACCCTTCAGCTTGAAATCTTATATGAGCAGAACGAAGTTAAATTTTTACCCTACTGTTAAAATTTAATTTTAAGGATTATAATTAATCCTGTTAGTGATTGTAGGAACTATAACTCAAAAAATGAAAACTTTTATTGATTTGTTTTGTGGGGCTGGCGGAATATCTTGTGGATTAGAAATGGCAGGATTTAACTGTCTATTAGGAATCGATTTTGACAAATCCTCCTTAGAAACTTTCCAATTTAACCATCCGAATTCCAAAGCAATATTAGGAGATTTACGAGAAATAACCGTAAAAACAATTCAAACCGCCATTAGCAACCAGAATATTGATTTAATTTGTGGGGGGCCACCCTGTCAAGGATTTTCAACCATTGGTGCAAATGATAAAAAAGATCACCGTAATTTTCTGTTTTTTGAATTTTTGCGGATGGTTGAAGCGTTCCAACCTAATTTTATTCTCATGGAAAATGTTACAGGTTTATTAGCGAGACGGAATGAAAGTACATTGGCTTTAATTATTAATAGTTTTAACCAATTAGGCTATACCGTCGATGTTAGGGTATTATCAGCCCATCATTATGGTGTTCCTCAAGCGAGACGACGCACTATTTTATTAGGAAATCGTTTTGGCGTGAGTAACATTTATCCTGAAAAAAAATTTAAAGATTCCGAAGATGATTCTAATTCTTTACCTTTACCTCATACGGTGGGATGGGCTTTTAATAACTTATTAGAGTTTGAAGGAAAAACCTTTAATCATAATTTAGAAACGGCTCAAATCAAAAATGAATTAGAACGACAAAGGATTCATTATATTCCTGAAGGTAAAGGAATTCGCTATGAACGGGATCAGTTAGCTTATCTTCCTCCTCATTTATGGTTTGACGTTGATTGGAAAAAAATTCGAGAAGAACGGTTTCGAGAAACTAAGTTAAAACGTTTAGATCGTCACCAATATTCCGGTACAATTAATACCAATAAAACCACTTACTATCATCCCACAGAAGATCGTTATCTCACTCCTAGAGAAGCAGCAGCAATACAATCTTTCCCCCCTAATTATATTTTTCTAGGGACATTATCTCAACAATGGCGACAAATTGGGAATGCAGTTCCTCCCTTATTAGCTGCATCTGTTGGAGAAGAAATTTTAAAGTTAGATCAACTAAAAAATAAGCTCAAAAAAGCTAATTTTATACCGGATCTAAATACCGTTCGTTCTCAAGCTTTTAGTTATAAATAAAAAACAACGAATAACATAATAAAATTTAGGTAGTAACATCAATAAAATTTCATTCATTAATGTTATACTAAAACTATTAATTTTTGTAACAATTTTTATTTTGAAGTCGTCGCCCGTCACACACCTTAACAATACTGACGTCCCTCCTTGCGGTAGGCTATATCAAGTGACTTTATTTGCTTGTATTATTTCTTGTGCTATGCGATTATTCTTGGGTAAGCTTCAAAAAAAACAATGGCTTCTGAAAAATTAGATATCGTTGACGGAAACATATTTAACTGTTATATTAATTATCATATATTTCGTTTTTAGCTAAAAATAGATCGTATTAATCAAGTATGCCAAAACGTTCAGTTAAAGCCGATGTTAGGCAGTTATCATTAATTTTAGGCATAGGTACGCCTAAAGAGATATTTAGAAGCCTTCGTAATTATTTAGCTGGTCAGTTTGTTGGTGCAACTCGTGATGAAAGTCTTTTAGAAGAGATTCTTAAATGCTTATTTTGCAAGCTTTATATTGAGTTAGGGTTGGCTTCCTTTCCTAAATTTGAGAGCGATTTAGCAAATTACGCACAAATTATTCAATCTATCTTTATACAAGTCCAGGGAGATTTTCCCGATATTTACAATTCAAATTCTAAAATCATCTTAGAACCTGAAGCAATTTATAGAGTTATTAATGATTGTTCATTTTCATTAATTGATTCAACCAGTGATCCAATTGGTGATGCGTTTGAAGTTTTTGTAGGTAGTGAATCACAAAGTCGCTCTGGTCAGTTTTTTACGCCTCGTTCTGTGACCGATTTATTGGTTAAAGCAATCGATCCAAAACCCGGCGAATTAATTATTGATCCTGCCTGTGGTGCTGGTGGATTTTTGACTTCAGTTGCTCGTTATTGGCATGAAAAAGGAATGTCTACGGAAGAACTTTCTAAATTTGCTACTGATAATTTTTTTGGAATTGATAAAGATGAATATTTAGTTAATCTAGCCAAGCTTCACATCTCTTTGTTAACAGGTGGGCATCCCAATATTCTGTGTGGAGATAGTCTGGCATTACAAAGTAATCTTTCCTCCATTCGGAAGAAAGCAGAAACAGAAGGCTTTGATGTACTTTTAGCAAATCCGCCTTTTGGTGTCCGTATTGTTGCAGCTAAACCTGAAGTATTAGATCAATTCCTATTAGCTCGTAAATGGAAATTCTATTCTGATCTAGAAAAATGGTGTCCAACAACAGAAATAAAGACTCAAGTACCTCCACAGGTTCTGTTTGTTGAAAGATGTCTTTCTTTATTGAAACCAGGGGGAAGAATGGGAATTGTTCTTCCTGAAAGTATTTTGTCGAATAAGTCTTATAGATACGTTGTTGAATATATTTTAGAAAAAAGTAGTATTCAAGCTGTAATTGGGATGCCTGAAGCATTATTTAAGACTTCAGGAAAAGGCGGTACACATACAAAAACTTGCCTTTTAATTGCAGAAAAAAAAGCAAAACAACAGTCAGAGCAAAAGAATAAGATTTTTATGGCTGAGGCTAAGTGGTGCGGTCAAGATTCTCGCGCCCGTACTATTTCTAACAATGATCTACCCTACATCAGAGATAATTTGAGCCTTTTCAAACAAAATAAAACCTTTAATCAATCGGATTTAGGTTTCATTATCGATGCAGATTCAGTTCAATCAAATGTATTATGTCCTAGATATTACGATCCTCAAGTTAATGACCGTTTAATATCTTTAGAAAACACCCATACCTTACTAATTTTCGGACAACTTGTTAAGGATGGGATTTTAAAAGTTTCTACAGGAGATGAACTAGGCAAACTCTCCTATGGGACTGGAGATATTCCCTTTATCCGAACTTCTGACCTTAGTAACTGGGAGTTAAAAGCAGATCCTAAACATGGAGTTGATCGACAAATATTTGAATCCCTTAAAAAGAAACAAGATGTTCAAGTCAATGATATTTTAATGGTTAAAGATGGTACTTATTTGATTGGAACTTGTGCGATTGTAACCGAGTATGATCGGGAAATTATTTATCAAAGCCATTTATATAAAATTCGGATAATGCTGAATAATTTAGGTTTAAATCCATTCCTTTTGTTAGCTGTTCTGAGTTCACCAGTTGTTCAACGTCAAATTAAGTCTAAACAGTTCACACAAGATATTATTGATAGTCTTGGTGAAAGGATTAATGAACTTGTTCTACCAATTCCTAAATCTGAGGAACTGTGTCAGGAAATTACAGAAATGGTTAGAACAGTGATTAATGACCGTGTTGAAGCTAGAGAACTTGCAAAAAAAGCTAGGTTAGCTGTTGCAGGCTTATAGTTATGCCAAACCTTCATTCTCATAGTTATGGGTGATCCGCTTTAGTAAAGTTCGGACTTCTTCCAGACTCCTATTACCTTGAATTCTATTACCATCGGCAGAGATCCAAGCTATATTTTCCGGTGTGTGACCAGAGGCAATACTGTTTGAATCATCAAGCTTTAGAGGGTTAAGATGCCCGACTTGGAAGTTGGATTTTCCGTGAGTAGGGTTCATTAGTTCCTCTTTAAAATCTTGAAAAACAAGC
>NZ_JBJUDF010000182.1:0-13070 GCF_046067725.1 Planktothrix sp. | reverse complement strand
CAATAATAATGGGTGGGGAAGTCAAATTAGCACGAGACTGAGCGACTAACACAATATCATTGGGTGTACTTTGAACACTCAGAGCGTGGGATAACGCTAAATCTTTTCCTGCCATTCTCACGGAATAACCATTGCTATCGGTTGCTCGTCCACAAATCCCCGTAAAATCAAAATTAAGCAGTAACGGATCAACAATCGTCGGTTGACTTCCGCTTTCACTCCAACAAGGACGACTATCGGAGATTTGTTCAACAATTACTAAGCTATGTCCAAAGGCGCGAGGAACAGCAATGGCTACAAATCGTTCCTGATCGACCTCCTTCTGGTCAAATTCTACAGCGATCGCATTCAAAGGAAAACTCAGGGTAGATATCCCGATGATTAATGCTAAAATAAGGGTTCGTTTCAGTGCTAGTTTCATGAGTCTGGGCACCGTCCAATGGGTGATCGAATCTGTAATAATATTTGGGTGGCTGTAGTTAATTCAGACCGTTTTTCTGATTTAAAATCCAACGGGAACTACTAACCCTTCTCGTGCCATAATTGCTTTAGGAAATACGGCTTGGACATCCTTTTCAACCTGATCGAGAAAATCATCGGTATGGGAAGGATCATGATGGAAAATCACCACTCGCTTAATTCCAGCCGCTTCAGCCATTTTTACCGCTTCTTGCCAAGTGGAATGACCCCAACCCACCTTGGGAGATTTGGGATTATGATACTCCTCATCGGTATACATGGCATCGTAGATTAAGACATCAGCATTTTGAGACAAATTTAAAACATTTTGATCTAAACCATCAGGTAAATGTTCCGTATCCGAACAATAAACCGCCGTGCGTCCATCCCAAGTAATGCGATAACCCATAGCGGTATTTGGATGATTCAATTGTCCGGTTTCAATGAGAATATCATCCAGCATCATTGAATCTCCGGGTTTCAAGGTATAGAATCTTAAATCGGCTTGAATTCCTTTGAGGGGAACGGGAGAATTCGGATGTAAAATTCGTTCGATAAAATGTTGTTTCATCGAGTCTCCATCCGGTGGAATTGCCCCATAAATATGAAAACAATTTCCGGCTCTAAATGCTGGGGTAAATAGGGGAAATCCTTGGATATGATCCCAATGGTAATGCGTAAAAAACATATACGCTTCCACGGGCATTTCACGCATTAATTCATCCCCTAAAACTCTTAAACCTGTTCCGCCATCAAAAATTAAGCGTTTACCGGCGACTCGCATTTCTAAACAGGATGTATTACCCCCATAACGAATGGTTTCTTTTCCGGGGGTGGGAATACTGCCTCGAACCCCCCAAAACTGGATGACAAAATCTTCTGGGTTTTTCGAGGAGTCGGATCGGTGAGGATGATTTTGAGGACTAACCCCAACAGACGATAGGCTGGTTTCCATTTTTATTCTTCAGGCTTCAAAGTACCACACTGACCATGATGACGCAGCAAATGATCACACAGGACTAGAGCAACCATCGCTTCTACCATTGGCACTGCCCGGGGTAAAACACAAGGATCATGCCGTCCTTTCGCTGCTAACAGCGTTTCTTCTCCCTCATCGGTGACAGTCCGCTGCTCTTTCCGAATTGTAGCAGTTGGCTTAAAAGCTACTCGGATAATGATATTTTCTCCATTAGAAATGCCACCCTGAATTCCACCGGAACGGTTTGTTGTCGTTCTGATATGACCCCTTGAATCGGTATAAAATTCATCATTATGCTCACTTCCGGTGAGCAGAGTTCCTGCAAAACCGGAGCCAATTTCAAATCCCTTGCTGGCAGGTAAGGACATGACTCCTTTGGCGAGATCTGCTTCTAGTTTATCAAAGACAGGGGAACCCAATCCTTTTGGCACATTTCTAGCCACACATTCAACAACACCCCCAATGGAGTCTCCTTGATCCCGAACTTGTTCAATCCGTTCTATCATCTTTTCAACACAATTGTCATCGGGACACCGAACAATATTGCTTTCAACTTGTTCTAAGGTCACGGTATTGGGATCAATGATGGCTTCTAAATCTTGAATGCGTTTTACATAGCCAATAATTTCTACTCCAGCAAATTGTTTGAGAATTTTTTTAGCGATCGCGCCAGCGGCAACCCGACCAATGGTTTCTCGCGCCGAAGATCGTCCGCCTCCTTGCCAATTACGAATGCCGTATTTAGCATCATAGGTAGCATCCGCATGGGAGGGGCGATATTTAACCGCCATATCACTATAATCTTGGGGGCGAGTATCTTGGTTTCGCACCATAATCATAATCGGTGTTCCCAAGGTTTGCCCCTCAAACACACCGCTAAGAATGTCACAGGTATCAGTTTCTTTGCGGGGTGTGGTAATTTTACTTTGTCCAGGGCGACGCCGATCTAATTCGGCTTGAATTTCTGTAATATCAAGGTTTAATCGGGGAGGGCAACCATCGATAACCACTCCCACCGCCCCACCGTGAGATTCTCCAAAGGTTGTGATCCGAAACAAATGCCCAAATGTGTTGCCCATAATGGTCGTATTTATTTTGCCAAACTTTATATTTTACCTTAGAAACACCATGAGAATTGAACGAACAGGCAAGATGCCTGTTCCACAGATCTAAGACCGCATCTAATCTTCGTGTTCTTCAAACGGGTCGCGCAGATCACTAGAAGCAGGGCCAAAAGCTGTATAAATTGCATATCCCGTCAGGGCGATAACAACCGCAGCGATGCCAATGTTCAGAGCTATTGCAGGTTCCATGAGATTCATCCCTTGTGATTCGTGTCCTTCTATAATAAAATACTCATAAAAATTAAGACAATTTAACAATTGTTGCGGTGCTGGAACCGGGATATTGTGTTGAGCCTGAAAGGGGGATACCCTAAATCGGGTAACATTAGCCTAAGTCTCCTATTTCTTTCCAAACCGGAGGGAGTGGGAGTATCCGAAATCCAGATAAAATTTTGTTGACGTAAAAAATTTAGGTGAACTATGGCACAACGGACTTGGTTAGGAGATTTACTAAGACCTTTAAATTCTGAGTATGGTAAAGTTGCTCCGGGTTGGGGAACAACTCCTGTAATGGCAGTGTTTATGGGGTTATTTTTTGTATTTCTGTTAATTATTTTACAGATTTATAACTCCTCACTGCTACTTGAAAATGTGGATGTGGACTGGTCTAATTTAAGCCGATAATCAAGTTCAAATCCCGTTAATCGTGAACTGTGAGGAGTCATTTAGGGAATTAACCTAAATCCTGAAGTTTCTAGTGATTGAAAGTTAGAAATTACAGTTCACGGTTTTCTATTTTTAAGAACTATTTTTAATACAAATTAGGAGATTATTGTTATGAATATATTTGGGATTGGTTTACCGGAAATGGCTGTAATTTTGGTTGTGGCTCTTTTAATTTTTGGCCCTAAAAAATTACCTGAAATTGGTCGCAGTTTAGGAAAAGCGTTAAAAGGATTTCAAGAAGCGTCTAAAGAATTTGAAAACGAATTTAAACGGGAAGCTCAACAGTTAGAAGAACCCTCGAAAATTAAGCCAGACAGTCATTAAACTGTTGCTGCACGTTCTAAAGAGGAGTAAGTTAATTCCCTGAATTAAGACTGAATCAGAATCTAAATGTTACTGAGTAATTTTAACGTATGACAATGGAGGTTACACCCGCTAAGACATTAATTGTTCCTCAATTAATTGTCGGTTTAGGAAATCCTGAATCCCGATATGATAAAACCCGACACAATATTGGTTTTGAGGCGATTGATGCTTTAGGAACCGCTTGGCGAATTCCGATTTCAGAACAGCGTAAATTTAAAGGAAAATTTGGCGAAGGGGTAACATCCTCTGGAGAGAAAATTAGATTATTAAAGCCACTAACCTATATGAACTTGTCAGGACAAGCCATTCGAGCGGTTGTGGATTGGTATAAACTTTCCCCAGAATCGGTATTAGTGATTTATGATGATATGGATTTACCTTTGGGACGGTTGCGGCTACGGTTATCGGGTTCAGCAGGCGGTCATAACGGGATGAAATCAACAATTTCCCATTTAGGAACCCAAAATTTTCCTCGGTTGCGAATTGGAATTGGTAAACCTAAGTCTGATTCTGGTACAAGTGGCGGAGAAACAGTTTCTTATGTTTTAGGAAAATTTTCGCCATCGGAAATGCAAGTGATGGAACAAGTGTTGCAATGGGTGGGAGAAGCGATTGATTTAAGTGTGCGTCAAGGTGTCGAAAAAGCAATGAGTCTATACAATAATCGTAGTTATTGTTAATAGTACAGAGTGAGTTCTCGAAGTTTACCTGAAACAACAGCGTATGTTCGGATTACGCGGCAATCTTGGCAACAAGGTCTTCTGGAAGGAGAAGTCAGTGCTGGAGATTACGAGTGGCGATTTCAATGGCGATTTCGCCACACGAAAAGACTGATGATTCAACCGTCCCAAGGTCGAGCTTTAATTCAAGAACCCTTGGGACGATTTTTAGAAAAATGTGATTATCAATTAGAACCTGGTGGCGATTATTCTTTTACGATTCGTGCTCAATTTTAAGTCAAGAAATAGACAAAATCAAGTTTTTTAACGATCAATAAGGAGAATTTTTAACTAAAATGAATGATCTGATTGTTCATCAAGTTAACATTGCTCATGATCGATTAATAGAGCTTACTAAACTTGCAGATCAAGCCAAACCGTTTTATGATTGGGTTGAAAAACACGCTAAACGCATCACAGGTTCTCATCGGTCTTTAAATGAAATACTATTGACTTGTTCTAAGATTGAAATAGAAAAAATAATCAAGGCTTGTTATCAAGCTGGAAATGACGAAAAGCCTTTGTTATTTGATGGAATTGGTCGTGTTTATCCACATAGTAAAGCGTGTTTTTACTTTTTTTCATGGATGATCCGAGATGCTCCTCAACAAAGACTATCTCCTTTGATTTCTCGGATGAAAAAAGCCGATCATGAATTAACAAAAATCATAGCTGAAACTGATTCTTTGGTCGAACTAATATTCGAGTATCGCACTATTGTAAAGAGTTTTGAGTGGTCAGCAGTACGGGAAGTTGTAATTGATCGTTTAGAAGGGTCTCGTCGAAGTATCAGTGGTCATCGTCTTGAGGCTAATATAAGAACAAGTCTCATCATTGCGATTCAGTATTATTATTCTATTTATGGAAACTATGGGAAATTTAAGAATATTGAAATTGCTAACAAGCAAATAAAACTAGGAAAACATACGATTGATGTTTCTGCTGAGTTAACACCAAAAAATGGCTCTCATAACGTAAGCTTATTAATTCCAGTAAAAACAAGAGAAACAGAAGGGGGCGGTCATTCTCATCTGTTTACGCGTGACCTAATTACTGCAATTAGCGAGCTTAAGAACGGAAACAACAACTCCCATATTGTTGTTATCATCATTGCAGAAAATTGGTCTGCATCAGAAATAGCAGCTATTACGAATCAGATTGACATGATTTTTCATTTCAACATGAATCCTAACAAATTTGTAGGATTTGATGAAGAATCACAAATCAAATTTAATAAATATCTTGAAAAAATCCTAAAAGGAGAGTAAAACTAACATGGAAAATCAGGTGATTCTGGGTGATGCTAGAACAATTGCAACCACACTTCAAGATAATTTTTTTCAAGCTATTGTCACTAGCCCGCCTTATTTTGGTCACAGGAGATATTCTGAGGGCGAAAGTCAACAGGAAATTGGTCAAGAAAGTGATATGGAAATTTATATATCAAATTTAGTTAGTTTATTTAGGGAACTTAGAAAAAAACTGAAACCTGATGGGTTATTGTGGTTAAATTTAGGAGATACTTATCGAAATAAATCATTGCTCGGCATTCCTTGGCGAGTTGCATTATCCTTACAAGATGATGGCTGGATCTTAAGAAGTGATATTATTTGGCATAAGCCGAATGCCATGCCTTCTTCGATTAAAGATCGTCCAACAACGGATCACGAATACATTTTTTTGTTTGCCAAAACCCCAGAATATTATTACAATGCGGATGCTATTAGAGAACCCCATGTAACTTTTACAGAAAAATCCAGAATGAAAGGTGGACGAAATCATTTTGGCAAGAATAATGGTACACCAGAAATCGGTAAAAACTCAGGAAATCAAAATCTACATGATGGAAGATGGGATCAAGCTTTCCATCCAAAAGGTAGAAATAAAAGAACTGTATGGGAAATACCCCTAAGTAAATTTCGAGATGTTCATTTTGCGGTCTACCCTGAAAAGTTAGTGGAAATATGTCTGCTTGCATCTACAAAGGAACAAGATTTTGTTCTTGATCCGTTTACGGGTTCTGGAACAACCGGAGTCGTCGCTTGTAAGTTATTCCGAAAATTTATCGGGATTGAATTAGTCGAAAAATATCAAATTATGGCTCAAAATAGGATTGATGAGTTAACTTCTCAACTTAATATATTTAATCTACTGTCTTGATGATTAGGAAATGTATTAAGCTTGATTTTCTATTCCCTTCATCGCTAATAATGCACTACCATAAGCTGCTTCTGTGTGAACAGGCTGCATGATTGGAACCTTTAAATATTGTTGACGAATGGCTGTCCAAGTGGGATTTTTTGCACCTCCTCCAGCCGTATAAACTTGAGTTAGGGGAGTAGCACCCAGTTGTTGTAAAAGTTGATAGCCTTGCGCTTCAATTCGGGCAATACTTTCTAATAAACCCTGGAGAAATTCAATCGGATTATCGGGACGAGGTTCGAGGCGGGGAAGCAATTCTGGATCGTTAATCGGAAAGCGATCGCCTTTTTTGATTAAGGGATAATAATCTAAGTTAGTTTTAATATTCGGATTAATTTGACGACTAAAATTGTCCAGTTCATTATCACTAAAAAATTGACGTAATACCCCACCTCCAGTATTAGAGGCTCCTCCTGTTAACCATAAATCCCCTAAACGATGGCTATAAATACCAGATTTAAGATGATTAATGGGGGTATAACTGAGAAGTTTTAAGACTAAAGTTGAACCTAAAGAGGTGACGGCTTCCCCTGGAATTTTTGCCCCACTGGCTAAAAACGCTGCAATACTATCAGTGGTTCCCGCACAGACTTGACAGGTTTTGGGTAATTGGAATTGGTCTGCAATTTCAGGGGTAATGGGGGAAATTGGGGTTCCTGGGGAAACTACATCAGGCAGTTTTAATAAGTCTAAATGAATCAAAGATTGTAAACCGTTAATCAACCAAAGGGGATAGGTTAAATTCTCTACATCATAGCCTAATTTTAGACTATTGTGATCATCACTAATTCCTAATTTTCCATGCAATAAAAATGATAACCAGTCGGCTTGATGAAGAAAGTATAAAGGGGTTAATGGTTGTTGAAGATAGGTATTTTTAACAGTTAACCACCAGATCAGTTTGGCTAAACTAGAGGTAGCATTGATAACAAGATGATCAGCAGGAGCAATTTTTTTTAACAAGTCTAGGACGGCAGCACCGCGACTATCATTGTATAGAATAGGCACATCTACGGGAATGCCTTGATGATCACACAGTAGCACGGTAGCAGAGGTTCCATTAATTGCGATCGCTTGAATTTGACGACGAACATTCAACGGAATTTGTTGAATCACTGAAAATAGAGCGGTTTTCCAAAGCTCTACCCATTCTGAAGGATGAGTTAAGGGGGGAAAGGGAAATTGAGTTTCAGCGACTACTTTTCCTTCGGCATTAATCGTAATAGAGCGAGCACCGGATGTACCAAAATCAATCCCGATATAAAAATTAACCATGCTTTATCAGTCCGACTAATTTATATTTAATGAGTTATAGTAAA
Source organism: Planktothrix sp. (assembly GCF_046067725.1). Taxonomy (NCBI): domain Bacteria; kingdom Bacillati; phylum Cyanobacteriota; class Cyanophyceae; order Oscillatoriales; family Microcoleaceae; genus Planktothrix; species Planktothrix sp. The sequence goes on along the minus strand of NZ_JBJUDF010000182.1, from coordinate 5,236 downwards.
ATATAAAGTTTGTGCCTGCGAAAAATAAGATAATTTTGTTAAGTTTTAATAAAAATTCCTGAAAAAATAAAATTACTCTGGACGTTAATTGCTCAGAAAGTTATAACTTAAGGGTTAGTCGCTGAATTTGATTTTGATTCACGACTACTGATTGTAAATTTGAGCTATTAATTGAGGATTTCATGGATACGCTTGCTTATAATCATCTCGTTTCTGCTTATGAGTCTCCTCGTCAACCCCATCTCAACCGGGGTTTGGTATTATTCCGAGGCGTGAATTGGAGCCAAATGTCAACGGCTTGCTGGATGCCGATTGTAGCAGCAGCTATTGGTTTGTCGGTGGTTAGTATCAGTCAACCTGCCAGTGCTGCTCTGTATTATGGTGATAGTGGCTATGGTGTGAAACAAGTTCAGTATGCGTTGCAGAACTATGGCTATTTTGGCGGTAAAGCAACGGGTTACTATGGCAAAGTGACGAAACACGCGGTTAAGGCTTTTCAACGGGATTATGGTTTATATCCCGATGGTGTGGTTGGCCCGGCAACGGCATCGGCGTTAGGTATCGGATCTCATGGGTCTAAACACAGCTATACCCATGCTAGTCATCATGGTTGCGGTCATTGTGGAGGCGGTAGCAGTAGCTATATGTCGCGCGGCGATAGTGGCTATGATGTCAAACAACTCCAATATCGTTTAGCCAACATGGGTTATTTTAATGCTAATGCTACCGGTTACTATGGTAAACTAACGGCTCATGCTGTTAAAAATTTTCAAGCAGATTGTGGACTCTCCGCCGATGGTATTGCTGGCCCAGCAACATTAGCCGCATTAGGGCTTTAGAGATTAATTGATCAACTTTTGTAGGGGCGTTCTTGGGAACGTCTCTCAAAAGAATTCCCGTGTTTTTCCCTAGATTTTAACGCGACCACAATTTAATGGTTTTGTCTTTACTTCCACTGACTAAATGATTACCATCAAGGCTAAATTTTATAGAGTAAATATCATCTTGATGTCCAGTTAAGGTATTTAATAATTCTCCGGTTTCTAGGTTCCAAAGTTTAATGGTATGGTCTCGGCTTGCACTAGCAATAATTTGGTTATCGGGACTGACAGCAACGGATAAGACATCATTGCTATGTCCGGTTAGGGTCTGAATTAAATCTCCAGTTTCTAGGTTCCAGACTTTGACGGTATTATCCAAACTCCCACTAACAATCAGTTTACCATCAGAACTAATCCCCAGCGATCGCACTGCGTCTGAATGTCCCGTTAAAGTCTTCAATAATTCTCCTGTCTCTGCATTCCAAATTTTAATCGTTTTATCTTTAGAACCTGTTACTAAAAGTTGACCATTCGGACTAAATACTGCTACATAAACCTCATCTTGGTGTTTTGTTAAATCTTGTAAAATGGCACCTGTTTTTCGATCCCAAATTTTAGCCGTTTTATCAGAACTAGCACTAGCAATTTTTTGATTATCAGGACTAATATCCACTGACCAAATAGTTGCTAAATGTTCCATGGGTAAATAACGTTCTCCGGTGGTGAGATTCCATTCTAATATTTGCCAAAATGCACTTCCAGAAGATATTTCTGTACCATCGGAGTTAAAATCAACAGAATAAATCGCAGAAGAATCTCCCTCTAAGGTTTGAGTTTGAGTTTTGCTTTGTATATCCCATAGTTGAACTGTTGTATCTTCGCTACCACTGGCGATGGTTTGACCATCAGGACTAAAAGTAACAGCCCAAACGGCATCGGAATTTTGAGCAAAATCTTGAGGAGTAACAGTTTTCCAAAATACTTTATCTCGACATTGTTGAATTAAATTTGCTAACGCTTGATTTTGACGAGAGAGTTCAGAAAACTTTTGAGCTTCATTTAAACATTGGTTATAATCTCCTGATGCTAAAAATCCATCAATTTTATTTAACTGTTGTGCTTCTAATTCTTGTTGTTCACGAGTTCGTAACTCTTGGAAATTCCGCCACTTTTGATATTCATAAATCCCTAAAATAATTCCGAATAAACTGATCATTCCTAATCCCCAGCCCATAATTTGAAGTAAATTCAGCTTTTTTAAAGATGTTAATGGGCTATTTTTAACATTAAATAAAGTAGAATTATAGCGAATATTCTGGAGCAATTTACTGAAAATAGATTGAGGTAAAACGTGCTTTTCAATGGCTAAAATATCTTCATCACTTAAACCTAAAAGTTGTTGTAACCGTTGTAATTCTTCACGGGTATCTTGAGTAAAGGGATATTCTTGCTGTATTGTTGCAATTAACGCTTGTTCATACCGTTCTCCCTTTTCTCGATATTTTCGATAGGGGTTTAAAATTTCATCTTCAATGGCTTCTGCTTCTTCGGGTAATAAGTCTAAACTTAAGCGTAATTCTTCTAAAATTTGCCGACCAATAATCGAAATTTCACCCCGATGATGGTTCGCACAACTTTTAACTTCTTCTCGATAAATTTCCAGTTTAGATAAATTTGGAGAACTGGATGAACCAAGGGTTTTCAGAACTCCTAATACTTCCTCTGCTGATTGATAGCGTTGATGATAATCTGACCGTACCATTTGATCAATAATATCGCCCAATTCTACGCTAACAATTGCTAAATGTCGCCAGAAAATTTTTCCTCCATTGGAGCCATTATTATGATGAAGTTTTGGTAATTCTGAAGAAGGTAAACCCGTTAAAGCTTGAATGGCAATCATCCCCAAGGCATAAATATCACTATTAAATTGGGGATGACATTGGAATTGTTCAACGGGCATATATTCAAGGGTTCCAACACGAGTGTTAGCCGTATTTTGACTCCCATTTAGATTAATATCTTTAACCGCACCAAAATCGATTAATACAATTTTTCCATCGCTTTGACGACGAATTAAATTACTCGGTTTAATATCCTGATGAATGACTCCCTGTTGATGCACAAACCGAAGAATTCCTAACACATCTGTTAGTAAATTAATCACTTGATTTTCAGTTAATGGCCGACCCGGTAACAGTTCATCGGTTAGGGAATGACCCGAAATATAAGATTCGACTAAATAAAATTCTCGATTTTCTTCAAAATAAGCCAACAGTTGGGGAATTTGATCATGTTGGGAGAGTTTTTCTAAAACCTTCGCTTCTTGTTCAAAGCGGTGACGAGCAATATTGACCAGTTTGGCATCTTCTGGGGTGAGATGCAAATGCTTCACAAAACACAAGGACTCACCGGGTCGGCGAGTATCTTTTGCGAGATAGGTTTTTCCGAACTCCGTTGACTCAATCACGTCGATGACTTGATAGCGTCCGTCTAAAAGCTGACCGAGCATAACAACAATCTTGACCCTATTTTGTTTGATTATGCCATTAATGGTGAACGATTGGGTAAATAATCATCGGATGTCATCAGCCAAGATGGGAAACAAACGAAGATTGGGGATTTAAACTTAGCTTCTTCAATACTGGAATTCAATTAATTAACCAATTTTATATTTTCATCAAAATAAAACCTCAATTCAATTTGATTTTTTAATGTTTAAACTCAGGGTGCTATTTTAGCACCCTAAATCCTTAGACTTGAACGGTATTTTTATCTACAATTGGGGTAGAAATGGCTATATTATTCTCTTCAGAAGATCCTTCTTCATTGGTAATCAAACGCGCCCCTCCTTGACTGGTGAAATAACTCCACGCCCATTGAATCATGACTAACAGCTTATTATCAAATTCAATTAAGAAGAAAACGTGAACAAAAACCCAAGCTAACCAAGCCATTAAACCCGAAAATTTTAGGAAATTCAGGTTAACAACCGCTTGATTTCGACCAATTACCGCTAAACTGCCATAATCAATATAATGAAAGGGCGGTAAAGTTTGATTTTTGAGGCGTTTTTGGATTAATTTTGCCACATAAATTCCCTGTTGTTGGGCGACGGGAGCGACACCGGGTAAAGGTTTATCTCCTTGATGGGAAAAATTGGCTAAATCTCCTATCACGAAAATATTAGGATAGTTAGAAACCGTTAAATTCGGTTCAACCATAACTCGTCCAACTCGATCTAATTGAACTTGAGTTGTACGAGCGATCGCTTCTCCCATTGTAGACGCTTTTACCCCCGCTGCCCATAAAATAGTTTGGGCTTGAATCTGCTCTATTTGTGCTCCTGATTTCAAGGTAACAACCTGATTGTTAATATTAGTGACTAAGGTTTTTGTCCGAACGGTTACCCCTAAATGTTCTAATCCTTTTTGAGCATCCGCCGATAATTCTGGGGGGAATGGAGGCAAGATTCGATCCATTCCTTCTAATAATAAGATTTGGGTTTCTGATGTGTCAATACTACGAAATTCTTCCTTTAAAGTTCGATAGGCAATTTCTGCTAAAGCTCCTGCTAATTCAACGCCTGTTGGCCCCCCTCCGACCACAACAAATGTTAAGAAAGCTTTGCGTTTTTCTGGGTCAGTTTCTTTTTCCGCAGCTTCAAAGGCTGAAAAAATTCTTCGCCGCATTTCTAACGCATCTTCAATGGTTTTTAATCCAGGGGCTAAGGTAGCCCATTGTTCATTTCCAAAATAATGATGAGAGACACCTGTGGCAACAATTAAGGTATCATAATTTAATTCCCCATTATTAAGAATAACTTGATTTTTCTGGGGGTTTAAATCCACAACTTCTGCCATTAAAACTTGGGTATTTTTATTGTCTCTCAACACACTGCGAAGGGGAGACGCAATATCTCCAGGGGATAAACTTCCCGTTGCCACTTGATATAATAACGGTTGAAACAGATGGAAATTCCGTTTATCAATTAAGGTTACCTTAACCGGAGAACATCCCAAGGTTTTGGCTGCATACAGTCCACCAAATCCACCACCAACAATGACAACATGATGGGGAGACTGAGTATTCACAATATCAGACATCACACTGCTCTCCTTTTGAATCATTCCTCAATACCAAGCTAGAGGTTTAGTCAATCACCATAACGTTTTTATCAAATTTTTGCCATTGATTCTGTAAATCTGATATCTTTAAACGGGATTTCTGACTATTGGGTCGGTTGCCAAACCCATACACCTGCTGAATTAATATACCCCCATTTATCTTTAATTCTAACGCCTGCTAATCCCTGCTTAAATTCATTAGCACTATCAAACTGAAATGGGGTTATTTTAATCAATGATTTTTGATTAAAATAACCCCATTTTTGTTTAATTTTTACGGCTGCTAAC
>NZ_JBJUDF010000181.1:0-10606 GCF_046067725.1 Planktothrix sp. | reverse complement strand
CTGATAAGCAGCGATCGCATCCTCCCATTTTTCCTGTTCAACTAATACCTTAGCCAAACGATAAGCAGGTTCAGCCGGAGAAACGGATCGACGACGCCTTTTAGCCATAGGAGATACAACTTTGGGACTTTTAGCAAAATTTGTAGGTCGCTGTTCAATAATCATAGTCAATTATATAATAATTTATAGACACAAAATAAACAATTAAAACATTAAGAAAGCCTAGATAACCCTGCGGCTTGTTGATAAGCTTCAACGGCGGCTTCCACTTCTCCTTGTTGCCAGAGGACATCGCCTAACTTATGATGAACTTCCCATAACTCAGGCGACCTCTCCAGCACTTGCTGATAACAAGCGATCGCCTTTTCCGGCTGTCCTTGATCTAACCAAATATCTCCCAATGCTTCTTGAACAGAGATTAGATTCGGGTTTAAATGAACTGCTGTTTGGTAAGATTGGATCGCATCCTCCCACTGTTCCTGTTCTGCATAGATATCTCCTAAGATTTCATGCACTTCTGCATCTTCCGGTTGAAGTTGTTGCAGTTGCTCATAAATTTGTTGAGCCTGGGCAATTTGTCCTTGACCTTGTAAAGCTTGAGCCATTAACCGATAAGCCTTTGTCGTTGACTGAGGTTTCTGTTCAATAACGTGACGACAAACCTCAATACAAGCTTGCCACTGAGCCAACTTTAAATACTGATCGGCTTGTTCTAGTAATGCCGCTGGATTGGGTTCAACAGTTTCAGGATCAGGCTTTTGAGTAGTAGAATTGCTTTGGTTTTTATTGCCATGATCAACAGCAACGGTGGGATGGGTCAAAGACAATAGTAATTTCTGTTCTTCTAAGTGAGGTTTTGTTACTGTTTTTCCCAACTGGGGATGGCGACTCGCTAGATGGGGATCTCTGACTAAAGCTTGACCATAACAAATCATCGCCTGGGTTTGTTGTCCCCGTGCCACCAAAGCGTCCCCCAGTTGCAAACAGTCCTGTACTGAAATCTGTTCGGGTTCTAAGCGCAGCGCTTCATACAAACAATCCTCAGCATTATCTTGATTCCCAAGAGTTTGCCATCCCTGACTTAACTGTTGATAGGCGAAGGCACTGGGCTGAAACTGAATCGCTTTTTGATAGCAAGCAATGGCAGTTTTCCAGTTTCCTTCCTGGGCGTAGACTTCCCCCATCTTCAGATACCCTTCTGCCTGTTGAGGTTGCAGCTTAATTCCCTGTTGATAACAGTGTTTGGCTTTCTCCCTATTCCCCAACGCCGCCCAAGCTTTCCCCCACAGCCAATACACGCTGACGGCTTGGGGATAGGAAACAGCCAGTTGCTCACAGTCGTGAATGCAATCCTGATACTGTCCTTGCTCAAGCCGTCTGAGTGCTTGCTGATACTGGCTCGATTCTTCTAGGGATGTACCCACAGACACGGCCGTTGTTGTCCAGGTGTCTCCGTGATCACTCGCTTGTAACTCCCGCCTCGAACTCGATGGATACATCCGTAATTGTCCCGATAAAAACGTTCCAGCCAGCATCTGCAAGATTTGGTTTGAGTTGTGACTCCCCTGTAAAGATTGATTATTGTAGATTAAGGCTTGAGTTAAATTTTGCAAAGCCATTAATAGCCGAGGATTCAATTCTAAAGCGTGATGATAACAAGTTAACACTTCTTGCCAGCGACCTTGAACCACTAACGCCTTGCCTAAGCTATTATAGGTTTCAAAAGCTTTAGGATTAATTTGTAAGGCTTGTTGATAGTGTGCGATCGCTTCATCCCATTGTCCTTGAGCCGCTAAGACTTCTCCTAAGTTATGGTGAGCTTCGGCATAGTTGGGATCAAACCAAATCGCTCGCCGATAACAAATGGTTGCATCCAGTAATCTCCCTCGATTTAGGAATAAACTTCCTAATGCTAAATGCTCTTTCGGTTTAACGGCTTCTGGTTTTAAGCTAAATCCTTGATACCAATATTCGATGGCGATGTCCTGCTTTCCCATGCGATTTAACACTTGAGCCAAATTTCGATAGGCAACTGCTAAATTAGGATTAAGAGCGATCGCTTTTTTATAAGCTAGAATCGCCCATTTCCACTGTTGTTGTACTGCATATAAATTCCCCAAATTAGTATAAGCAATAGCATTTTTGGGTTGAAGTTTAACTAACTTTCGATAAGCTTTGATTGCTAGATCTAAACGTCCCAGTTGATTGAATGCTTTTCCTAAAATTTCATAAGCTTTACCTGGGTTCGGTGATTGAGCGATGACTTGCTGACATTGAGCGATCGCTTTTTTGAATAACTGATCATTCAAATCCTGTTCCGCTTGTTTCAAAATTTCTGTTTCATTTCCTGTAGAGAGGTTGCAGGCAACGTCCCTACAAGGTTTTGTATTAGAGAGAGCAATTTTTTTTGATTGGGTTGCTTGTTTTTGAGCCATTTTTAATGCAGCTTTAGCTTGTTCAAAATTTCCTTGAAGCTGTAGCACATTTCCTAATATTGTGTAAGCTTCTGCACAGTTTTTATCGAGGTTTAAGACTTTTTTACAGGCTAAAATCGCTTCCTCAAAGTTCTTTTGAGTTAAATGCTCTTTCGCCTTTTTCAACCCATTTTCTAATGCCATTACATTAAGGTTTGAGGAGAACATCATGGGCTTGGTATCACAAGAAGAATAGTTAGATTTAGCCGTTTCCTTTAGAAGATCAGAAACTTGAATCAATGTCTCTAAAGATTTAACCTTAATTTGCAGATCTTCAACTAAAGGAGTTGGGTACATCAGTTGTCGCAAAAAAGAACACCCTAAAGCTTCTCCTTGGATAGAATAATGTTTCAGTCCCAATTGCTGACTAATCAGCCAATAATAAGGGCGAATATAATGGGGAGAAACTAACTCCACTACAACGGTATTCGGTTGACAAAAAACCAGATTTGTTAATCCCGCCCCATGAGGTGCAATAATGACTTCAGCTTGCGAAAATAAATCAGCCTGTTCTTGAACTGTCAAGGTTTCTAACTCTATCGATACAAAACCCCATTGATTCAAATACTCTAAGATTTCTGCTTCATTCAACAGTCTTCGATATCGAGCTTGGTTGCGACTAATATAAATTCGTTTAGGATAGGATTGTTTTTGTTCCCCAATATCAGTTAAAAATAAACTTCGCAAAAACTTAATCGTATTAGGGACTACCCAACCCACCGAAGCCGGATAGGAAGGGACAATTAAACTAGATGCTTGCAAATAAGAAACTTGATCACTTTCTATAATTTTATCACCCGGAATCCCTAGTTTTTCTAAAGTTTCCCGTTGAAAGCATTGTTTTGTTGAATTAATTAAGAACCCATCTATTGTGTTTAAATCAATATTATTATCTTCTAAAATTTTAATCCGGGGTAAAATATCAACCATCCAATGAAAATAGACATTTCCTGATAGTCCTGATAACACCACAACACGACCTTGAATGACTTTTAGGGGTGGAAGCTCATCTAACCCAAAAACCTGATGTTGACTCCAATCATAATTTGGACATCCCGGTAAAGGAGTCGGATAAAATTGAGACAATTCGGGAATTAATTCATTGTCTGAATTAAAAATTGCGATCGCATTACAGACATTCCACCAATGGGTTTGAGGAGCGACCCAAGCTCGTCCTTGAGGAATGATTGTCACCGTAGAATTAGGAGAGTTTTCTAGTAAATTTTCGGGAGCAAAATACTGCTCAATTCCGGGTGCAATTAACTGAGGTTTAAACTGTTGACGAATTCTTGTTAAGCAGGGTTTACAGTCTAATCCTTGACATTTAGGCTGATTGATATCCGAGGTTTTTGTAACTGAATTAGGAAGTTTGAATTGATAGCGTTCTTTGGCTGATTTGAAAATTAACTTCCCCTGTTCAACTTGCTGCTGTTTTTCTAAAACCTCACTAATTTTTTGATAAAGTTCTGTCTGATTAGGTTGTTGGGTTAAAGCTTTATGATATTGCAAAGCTGCGGCGTTAAAACGCCATTGTTTGGCTAAACAATTCCCCCAATTAATGTAGGCTTCCGTTAAGTCTGGCTGAGTATTAATAGCCTGTTTATAATAGTGTTCGGCTCTGGGATAATTGCGATATGTTAATAAAACATTGGCTAAATTTAAATAAGTTTGAGCTAAATATTTTTTAACAGAATTTATTTCTGGTTTGGATTTTTGTAATTCTCCTAAAAATTGACCACAAGCTCTTGTCACTTGCTCCATAAGATCTTCAGTTTTAAACTGTTCTGATGATTGACAATAGGCGGTGATCCAAGGTTGTTCTAAAGCTACAATGTCTTGAAGATAAATGATAGCTTCTTCGAGTTTCTTTTGAGCCAGCAATAGGGTTGCACATTGACTTTTCAGCGAAATCGAATCCGGTTGAATCTTTAACCCTGCTTCTAAATATTGCAACGCCAGAGAAAACAATTGATTCTGAGAAAAAATACCCCCTAAGTTTTCATAAGCTTTAACGAAACTGGGTTGAAGCTTAACTGCTTGTAAATAATTGCTGATTGCTGCATCTATATTTCCACTTTTTAAATAAGCTTCACCTAAATTATTATAAATTTCTGCTTGTTCAGGGTCAAGATCTGTGGCTTGTTTAAAAATTTCAATAGCTTGGGAATATTTTTCACTTTCTATCCATAAACATCCTAAATTATTATAAGCTCTGATGAGTTCAGGTGCAAGTTCTATTGTTTTTTGATAACTTTTGATGGCTGATTCAATTAAACCTTGATTTTGATAAACTACTCCTAAATTATAGTAAGCTTCTGCATAATTAGGGTTTTGTAGAGTTGCTTGTTGATAGCATCGAATTGCTGTCTGAAAATCCTGTTTCTGTTCAAAAATAATCCCTAAATTATAATAAACTTCTGGCCATTGAGGACGGCTTTTAAGAGCTTGTTGATAATCGGAAATCGCTTTGTCTAGTTGTCCTTGATTTTGTGATAACAAAGCTTTTTCAGCGAGTTCTTTTTCTTGTAAGTTTTCCATGATTCTGTCGTCACCAACACCCTAAAACTAGATCAATTCAGATTTTGTTAAAATTATTAATTTCCAACAATCAATTTAGGCTGTAGGGGGAAGGTTCTCTCATCCCTACAAAAACATCTAAATCTGAGATTTTAGTTTTTAAATTAGGTCAAAATTGTCATTGCTTAAGGTTAAGTTTTGACCCATATCTAATAGAGGAGTTACGCCTCCTTGTAGGTCAATATAGTACAGTAAACCCGTTTCAGGATCATAAATTAGATTGGCATCACCAGCATCCGTAGCATTTGCAGAGAAGTTAGCAAGGGTTTGGAATTCTCCGTTGGCAATTGCACCGGCTACACCTGGAGCGATAGCTGAGAAATCGGCAGCACTGAAGGCAATAACATCATCTGAAGGATTAAAATCAGTTAATGTATCTTTGCCCAAAGCATTAAAGTCTCCCTGATAAACAAAGGTATCTTTTCCGGCTCCTCCAATTAAACTATCATTACCTTTATCACCCGATAGGTAATCGTTCCCTTCACCGCCAATCAAGGTATCAGCACCTTTACCACCATAGAGATAATCATCATTTAAACCACCATTGAGGGAGTCATCGTCGTCACCCCCATAGAGGCTATCAATTCCTGCTTCACCATCAAGAATATCTTTTCCTTTATCACCATAAAGCAGGTCATTATCTGCTCCACCGACAATTCTATCGTCGTCCCCCCCACCATAAATGATGTCATCTCCAGAACCCCCATCTAGGGCATCGTTTCCTGTTCCACCAAAGATGGTATCCTTGCCATCCTCTCCGAAAACCGTATCATCTCCTTCATCACCATAAATGATGTCATCTCCAGAACCACCGGAAATCAAATCTTTTCCTTTTCCGGCATGAATGGTGTCGTTCCCGTCTCCCCCCAAGAGGCTATCATCTCCTTGTAAACCGAGGATGGAGTCATCACCATCGCCGCCATCAATGCCATCACTTTTCTGGCCGGACTCGATGACATCATCCTTTGAACTTCCAGCCAATACATTAGGCTGGTCGAGTGAGCCCACTATTACTACCCTTCCCGTTTCATCTAGTGACTGGCTTGCTGGTGGGGTCGGATTTTGTGTGATTTTCTCGGTAACAGCAGCCTTAATTGTTTCTGGGACGGTTACATCTGGAAAGATTAGGTTGGACATAGTTTCAAGTTAAGTTAAACCCCATGATTAAATCATTAGGGCAATGTAGATGCAGGAATTCAAGACAAAAAAATTGGAAAAACAGTAATGTTCCTGATTGGCTTCTATGCTGGTATGGAAAGCATGAACAGAGAACAGGCAACAGCACGTCGTAAGAGGGTTTAATAACTTAACAGTGTTTTAACTGTAGGGCACATTGCGACAATCTTAATCCGTAGCACTGCATTTGACAAGAGATATTTTTGCAATTTTTTTCTTCCCTACAAATACGGATCTTTGACATAAATTATTATTGGCATAGTAGAATCTTCGTTGCGTGATTTACGGAGGGTTTCAACACGAGATTCGGGTGAGCAATAGCCCACCCTCTGATTCATTTAACCTCTGATTTTTTCCGACCAAACGCGAGTCGGTAAACCCCAAACATAAATGAAACCTTCGGCTGCTTTATGATCAAAAACATCTTCAGCGCCGTAGGTTGCTAAGTCGTGACTATAGAGGGAATTTTCAGATTTGCGACCCACAACGGTTGCATTTCCTTTCAATAATTTGACCCGAACAGTACCAGAAACTCGTGCTTGAGTTTGTTGAACAAAAGCATCTAAAGCCGCTTTTAATGGGCTATACCATAAACCATTATAAACCAACTGACTATAGGTTTCTTCAATGCCTCGTTTATACCGAGTCACATCGGCGGTTAACGTTAAACTTTCTAAATCTCGGTGGGCATTAATTAACACCATCATCGCCGGAGATTCGTAAATTTCCCGTGATTTAATCCCGACTAAACGGTTTTCAATCATGTCAATCCGTCCGACTCCATGATTTCCGGCAATTTCATTTAATTTTCCAATTAATTGAACGCCGTTCATGGTTTCCCCATTTAAACTGATAGGAACCCCATTCTCAAACCCAATTTCAATATATTCCGGTTCGTTAGGGGTTTCAGCAATGGGTTTGGTCATGGCATAAACTTCTTCTAACGGTTCCGTCCAAGGATCTTCTAACGGCCCTGCTTCAATGGCAATTCCCAATAAGTTTTTATCTAAACTGTAGGGAGAGGATTTTTTGACCGGGAACGTAATCCCGAATTTTTCCCCATAGGCGATGGTTTCTTCTCGACTCATTCCCCATTCCCGCGCGGGAGCGAGAATTTTCAATTTCGGGTTTAATGCACCTACAGACACATCAAACCGCACTTGGTCGTTGCCTTTTCCGGTACAACCATGAGCAATGGCGTCCGCCCCGTATTGTTCGGCGACTTCCACTAAGGTTTTGGCAATGAGCGGACGAGCTAAGGCGGTTGCTAAGGGATAACGATTTTCATACAAGGCATTGGCTTGAATAGCGGGAAAAGCGTAATCTTTAACAAAGCTTTCCTGTACATCAATCACTAACGATTCTACAGCACCAGAGTCTAAGGCTTTTTGTTTGACTGGCCCTAGTTCATCACCCTGTCCTAAGTCTACGGCGAGGGTAATTACTTCTTTAACGCCAAATTCATTTTTTAAGTAGGGGATACAAACGGAGGTATCCACCCCACCGGAATAAGCAAGCACAACTTTTTCAGCGCGACCCATGATTAATATGTTCTCCTGAAGTAACCAAATGTTACATTATCTCGTCTTTGATGCTCTTTGGATGTCAGGGATTGAGAATATTTAGTTTAGGGTCGCAGAAGCAGGAGGCTAGATTTTCTGCCTGTGAGTGGTTAATAATAAGATTGATTGAGGGTTTAGGTTATAAAAACTGTGTTTTTAAGTGTTGTCATTCCGACTTATAATCGTTTAGCGATTTTACAACAGTGTTTACAAGCGTTAGAACAACAACAATCTCATCACCCAATTACCGATTATGAAGTGGTTGTTGTCGATGATGGTTCAACGGATGGAACGTTAATTTGGTTAGAGGAAAATCGGTTAAAATTGCCCCATGTTCGGGTATTGTGTCAATCCCATCAAGGGCCAGCCGCAGCCAGAAATTTAGGGGTAGAAGAGGCAAAAGGGGATATTATTATTTTTATTGATAGTGATTTAGTTGTCACCGAAACGTTTTTACAATCCCATGCCAATACTTTAGCTGAAGGATACAAAACCTCAGATAAAATTTTTACCTATGGTCGGGTGATTAATACTTGTAATTTTGATAATCCCACGTCTGAACCTTATAAAATTACAGATTTTTCGGCGGCTTATTTTGCGACGGGAAATGTTGCGATCGCTCGTTATTGGTTAATTGAAGCGGGATTATTTGATTGTCAATTTAAACAATATGGTTGGGAAGATTTAGAATTAGGAGTTAGGTTAAAAAAGTTAGGCTTAAAATTAATAAAATGTCCTGATGCTGTCGGTTATCATTGGCATCCGGCTTTTAATTTGGAACAATTACCTCAATTAATAGACCGAGAAATTCAACGGGGAAGAATGGGGGTGTTATTTTATCAAAAACATCCGACTTTTGAAGTTAAAATGATGATTCAAATGACAATCTTACATCAAATTTTATGGGGGTTATTGTCTTTAGGAGGACGGTTAAACGAAAAAACAATGGCGGGATTGCTACAAAATTTAATTAACCAAGGAAAATCTCAACTCGCCTTAGAAATTGCTCGAATTTTCCTAAATTGGTATAATGTTAAAGCGGTTTATTCGGCTTACAGTGAATTAAAGCCTTAACAGTCATTGATTCTCAAAACGCCATGATTGACAATCACTTAATAATATCAGGATTTACGCAAAAACCCGGTTTCTGAACCCAAAATCAAGCTTGTCGCTCTGAGCCTCAATGAGAAACCGGGTTTTTTAACTTCTTGTGCGTAAGTCCTGAATATTATAAGCTAACAGTTAGAGGGTTAATAATTGACCTTGAATCAAAAACAATATGAAGATCAATATTTTCGGTTTTATTTATATTCAATTAAGGAGTTATTTTTTCCTAAAGTTTGATTAAAATAAAACTGAATTTGCCCCAATAACCCTGGAAATTTTGCCAAAATACAAGATATAGAATAAAGCCAACCATCAGCAGGAGAAAAACCATTTTTTTGGGTAAAACGATAGGTTTTATAAATTAATAAAGGATAAGCGAGTAATAATAATAAACTTTTGAGGTGAGTGGGGATGATTAAACTAACTGCCAAAAAAGGAATAATTAATCCCCATAACCAAATACTGCGAGTTTCTTTGATCCAATGATTTTCAGGAGGGTTTCCATGTAAATAAGCACCTTCTGCATAGGCGTGACCTGCTCTTAAATTCCGTTTCCACCATTGACTCAATCGCGTCATTTGAGCATCATGGAGGGTCATTTCTGCATCTAAACGATAAATTTTCCATTCCTTTTGTCGGAGTCTAACACACAATTCGGGTTCTTCCCCTGCAATTAATTTAGGGTTAAATCCTGAGACTTGTTGTAGTGCTTCTACTCGCATCATCGCATCCCCTCCACAGGCTTTTGTTTCACCGATGGGGGTATTCCATTCAATATCACAAAGACGGTTATAAATTGACGCATGGGGATAACGTTCTCGGCGTCGTCCACACACAACAGCAATATTCGGATTTTCATCTAATTTTTGCTGTGCTGTTGTTAACCACCCGTCTACAATTTCGCAGTCTCCATCAACAAATTGAATATAATTTAATTGGGGATTTTTTGCTAATAAAAATTCCCACCCTGTGTTTCGAGCCCGTGCGGCGGTAAAGGGAATGGATAAGTCTAATTCAATCACATCTACACCGAGGGATTTTGCCATTTCCACAGAATTATCCGTTGAACCTGAATCAACATAAACGGCATTTTCTACCTTTCCAATCATTGAAGATAAACAGTTGCGTAATCGTTCACCTTCATTCCGTCCAATGGCAACTAATCCAATATTAGTCAAGATTAACTCTCCTCAATAAAATTCTATAATTTGCTCAAATTTAATAGCCAGTATACACAAGGATTGATACCGTTTAGGTTACGTTTTTTTAACCCAATTCAGCCCTTGATTTTTGATTTTTAATTTAAAATTATCACAGGATAATTCAATGCCTAACTGTGAACCTAAAATGGCTAAATCTTGATCAAAAATAAACCGTAACTTTTCATAATTATCAGGGGTAAGTTCTGGCTTTTTTTTCATAGCCCACCAACTTCTCACCCAAGTCCGAACCGATTTAGGAATCAATAATTGCCGCAATTCTCGCAGACCCGGAGTTTCAACTAAAAAATCTCGCCATGTACTTTTTCTAATGCGTTCTGATGAAACATTTTGTGCTTGTAAATCAAAATTCCATTGAGGCTTTTGATCATAACCAATAAACTGACAAACCCGTTCTAATTCTTCTTGGGGATGAGATAACATCCGTTCAAAAAAAATAGGTAAAACTCGATCTTTCCCCCAGGTTTCAAAATAAGGTTGAAGTTGCATC
>NZ_JBJUDF010000180.1:0-33690 GCF_046067725.1 Planktothrix sp. | reverse complement strand
AAATTGTAGCTCAAATTCAAACCGATTTGCAGTTAAAACCTTAAGTTTAAGTGATCCATGACTGAACAATTTAACTCCTCTTCATTTTCTAATCTTTCTCGTCGTTCTGCTCTTAAAATTTTAGGAGTTGGTGCGGTTAGTGGGGTGTTAGGATATTCTCGATTTCATAAACCCGAACCCGCTATTTTCCAACCGGATATTATTAATTTACCGCAATTTTTAGATCAACGGAAGCACGTTGTTATTGTGGGAGGAGGATTAGCGGGATTAGCTTGTGCTTATCAACTTAGTCAACGAGGATTTAAAGTTACTGTATTAGAAAAGTCTCCTCAATTGGGCGGTAAAATTGCAAGTTGGGATATTCAAGTGGGCGATAAAACCTTTAAAATGGAACATGGATTTCATGGCTTTTTTCCTCAATATTATAACTTAAATGCTTTAGTTAATGAACTTAAAATTAAAGATAATTTTGTTTCTTTAGAATCCTATGCAGTCGTTTTTAGAAATAACCAATATCAACCGGAAATATTTCGTCCTAGTCGGTCTGCTTTTCCTTGGAATGTCGTTGATTTAGGGGTATCTTCTCCTAATCGGTTAAACTGGGGAATTAATCTAACCCATCTCAATCATTGGAAAGTATTTCGAGAAATTGGAGGGTTTAAAATTCCGAATAGTTATCAACGGTTAGATGAGATTTCCGTTGCAGATTGGGTGCGTGAAGATTTCCCTCAAGGATTATATGATTTATATTTTCTTCCCTTTGCAAAATCCAGTTTAAATGCACCCGATAAACTCAGTGTAGGGGAACTGATGCAGTTTTTTCATTTCTATTTTTTTGGTAATCCTGAAGGGTTAGCTTTTAATGGAACTCGTCAAGATATGGGAACCAGTTTAGTTCAACCTTTAGTGAATGCAATTCAAGAAAAAGGGGGAGATGTTTTAACAGAAATAACCATTAGTAATTTTAACTGGAATCAAGGTCAAATTGACTCGATTACTTATTTTAAAGGAAATGACATTAATACAGTTCCATTCTGGGTAAAATCTAATTCTATTCTATCATCTACAGGGTTTGAATATTTTGGTAATGCTGATGATGTTTATGCGGTATCTACCCAGAATAATACAGCTATTTCTTTACACTGTACCCATCAAGGCTGTACCGTAAAAATGGCAGAGGATGGATATTTTCACTGTCCTTGTCATGGTGCTGTTTTTAATCAAAAAGGTGAGGTGATTTCTGGGCCAGCACAACGAAATTTACAACAATATCAAGTGATTCAAAGACAGAATGACCAAGTGCAGTTAGGAAAAGAAATCACCCAACCCCCCAAAAGTTGGGGGGAGGAGGGAAACTTTAAACGAGGGGTAAGTGATTCTGATGATAATACAACAGCAGTAAATTCATCTGTTATCCCTGCTACAAATTCTCCCCAAATGATTCAAGCAGATTATTATGTATTAGCAACGGATATTCCAGGGACACAGCAGTTATTTAGTTTAATGACCGGGGATATTAATGTGCAGATTAAGCAACAAATTGAACAATTACAAGTTGCTGATCCTTTTGCGGTTTGTCGGTTTTGGTTTGACCGAGATTTTCCTTGGGAATATAGCCATTTTACCTCTTTATCCGGTTATAATTTAACTGATAGTATTACCCTTTATCATCGCATCCAAAATGAATATATTCAATGGCATCAAGAAACCGGAGGAAGTGTGGTTGAATTACACGCCTATTGTTATAAAGAAACTGAATTTCCAACTCAAGAAGCGTTATTAACAACCTTTGAACAAGAACTTTATGAAATTGTTCCCGAATTAAAATCCGCTACTTTATTGCATCGAGAATTAGTGAATCAGAAAAATTTTGCTGGATATCCCCCCGGAAGTTATGCTAATCGTCCGGTGACAAATTCCGGGGTTTTTAACTTAATGTTTGCGGGAGATTGGGTTAAAATGCCGTTTCCTTGTGGTTTAATGGAAAGAGCCATTAGTAGTGGTTTATTAGCCGCTAATGAGATTTTACATCAGGAAGGGTTGCAAAGGCGATCGCTTTTTTCTGTAACACCAGAAGGATTTCTAAAAATTTAAAACTATTCTTAAATATGAATCAGTATAATATTAATGATATTCGACTATTAGGAATTAACCTCAATCATTGGTATGTTGTTGCTAGTAGTCAAGAAGTTAAAAATAAACCTTTAGGAGTAAAGTTATGGAATCAAAATATTGTTTTATTTCGAGATAGTTTAGGAACAATTCATGCTTTAGAAGATCGCTGTCCCCATCGACAAGTTAAACTAAGTCATGGTAAAATTATTGATAACTATTTAGAATGTGCCTATCACGGTTGGCAATTTAATTCTCAAGGAAACTGTGTAAACGTTCCCTATTTAGACGATAACCAAAAATTACCTAAAAATTGCAAAATTCGAGAATACCTCGTTCAAGAATTAGATGGGTTGATCTGGTTATTTTTAGGAGAAAATGCCACAGAAATTAAACCGTTAGGCGTTCCTGAATGGGAGGATTTGAATTATATTGCAACAATTTCTATTATTCATTATCAAGGGCATTTTTCCTTTTTAATTGAAAATTTAATGGATATGTATCACGGACATTTACACCAAGATTTACAAGCTTGGACAGATGCTAAATTAGAGAAAATAGAGGAAACTGAAAACCGAGTCGATGCTTATTACCAAGCACAGAGTTATTATAAAATTGATAAAATCTGGTCAATTTCTCAGTTATTTTTTCCGAGTTTAAGACACCTTCATCCTGAACCTCTAACGGTCAATTATATTTACCCCCATTGGGTTTCTACCTTGGGAGAATATTTTAAAATCTATTGTTTATTTTGTCCCATCAGTTTAACCGAAACCCGTGCTTATCTAATTCATTTTACCTCTTTAAATGCCTTTTGGCGACTCCATAAACTCCCTATAAAATTTAGAAAATTTGTTAAAGATTTATGTTTTGGTTCGGCACAAAAGCTCTTAGACGGGTTAGTTAAACAAGATATTTTAATGATAGAAGAAGAACAACAAGCGTATTTACAATATCCCCAACGCAAAGCATATGAATTTAATCCAACAATTAGAAGTGTTCAACAGTTAATTCAACACCAAGCTCCGCCCTTAACTTAACCTATTGGTTTTCAAATTAATGTTGAACCCTATCCTATCTACATTTTAGATCCTTTAGATCCACCGAGATCAATTTCTTCACCCCAACGCTTCAACTGACCGACCTCAAGATCAAACAAATCAAGAACTCGACAAACCGTATTCGTCACCATTTCATCAATTGACTCCGGCATCGTATAAAATGCAGGAACCGGAGGCATAATAATTCCCCCACATTCTGTCACCGCTAACATATTTTTCAGATGAATGGCATGGAGAGGGGTTTCTCGTACCATTAACACTAACCGACGGCGTTCTTTGAGCACCACGTCCGCCGCACGGGTCAGGAGGTTACTCGTCACACCCGTCGCAATTTCAGCTAAGGTTTTCATCGAACAGGGAAGGATCACCATCCCCATCGTCCGAAAGGAACCACTGGAGATCGCCGCTCCCACATCATTAATAGGATAGCTGACGCTGGCTAGGTTGTGAAGGTGTTTTGCATCAATGCCTAACTCATGGGCTCTGGTCATTTCTCCGGCGCGAGAAACCACCAGGTGGGTTTCTACATCGGTTTTCTGTAGGAGCTCCAACAAACGCACGGCATAAATAATACCACTCGCCCCACTAATGCCAACAATAAGACGTTTAGAACTGGCCATGTTGATCAATTGGAGGCTGACTAATTTTAATTCTTCTAGTTTAGCTGAATCCGTACAATTTTTCTGCTCATTCAAGAAACCTGATTTTTGTTATCGCTGCGAATATGTAAATCTCGTTGCGGATAGGGAATTTCAATATTTTTCTCAGCAAAAGTTTTCCAAATTTGACAAGCCAGTTCACTGATGACTCGTTTACCAATGATAGGATTTTCTAACCAAACCGTCATCTCAAAATCTAAGCTTGATTCTCCAAAATTGATTAAATAGACTAAAGGAGCAGGATCATTTAAAACTTCAGGATGCTGATCAACAATTTCTAATAAAATTTTAATCACTTCTTGAGGATTAGAATTATAACTGGTTCCCACAGTCAAAGAGCGACGCACTCGATGATCACTACCCGTCATCGTTTTCAATTCTTGGGTAAAAAAGAGTTGATTAG
This sequence comes from Planktothrix sp., assembly GCF_046067725.1. Classification (NCBI taxonomy): domain Bacteria; kingdom Bacillati; phylum Cyanobacteriota; class Cyanophyceae; order Oscillatoriales; family Microcoleaceae; genus Planktothrix; species Planktothrix sp. The sequence continues at coordinate 29,455 of NZ_JBJUDF010000180.1, read as the reverse complement.
GAATAATTTTTTCAGAATTATCTTTAAGCACTTGTACCGTTGTAGCGCGAATACTCACTTTTTTTACCTCAGTGGATTCTCCCCCAATTTCAATAATATCTCCCGGTCTTAAAGACCCTTCAAACAATAAAAATATACCACTAACAAAATCACTAAAAATCTCTTTTAATCCAAAACCAATTCCAACGGATAATCCTCCGGTAATGGCAGCAAAAGCAGTGGGATTAAACCCGACATATCCAATGATAACTACAACCCCTAAACCAATTAAAAAATAGCGAATTAAAGTTAAAGAAGCGTGGAACGCTCCCGAAGACAGAGTGCTTTGATCAACAATAATCTGTAAAACAATATATTGTAAAATACTCACAGCCACTATCCATAAATATAATCCCACTGTACTAATTAAAATTTCTCCTAGCGTGACAGGACTGTCAAATAAATTAATTACCACTACTTTCAGAAGTTGATTGATATCTAAAAATAAACTTAAAACTTCTCTCAATATATATAAAATAAATAAGGGTCTAAAAAAATAGAACTTGTACTCTTTAACTTGATCAATCGGAAAAAATAGACACAATCCAATTAAAAAGATTCGATAGAATAGATAAACCCATAAAAGATCAATGGCGGTACTCAAAATTCCTGTTATCCATCCTTGACGGGTTAATACATTGTCAACTAAAGTTAATACAATTAAGTTAAATACCCCGCCAACCAGATCGAGAATTAAGGCTAATCCACACCAATAAGGAGCTACTTTTTTTCGGGCTTTCAGAGCTTGCTCCACACTCATTTCAAAGGTTTTAAATTGCTGTAGGATTTTTTTGCGTACCCAAGCGGATAAGCCATAACTCAATAAAATTGAGATTAAAATCACCACTAATTGCATCTGCACCGGAGAACGAGCCAAAAAAATCAAAAGTTTAGTAATTTGATCAACAAGAAAGGTTAAATTGGGTTGATTATACATATCGAATTTTATTTTAGGGTTGACTCAAGTTTTGATTAACGGTTTCTGAAATTTTTTGAGCAGCATCTTCAGGAGTGATGCTTCCCGCTAACACTTGAGGATATAAACTATTGCCCTCTTTCACCCAAACAAGAGCGGATTGAATTTGGTCTAGGGGAATTGCGATTGCGGTTTTAGCTTGCTGGGCTAATATCGCTTCTAATGGAAACAAACGATTATTAATATTGACTTGATAAGCCGGAATAAAGGAACCTCTTAGTATCATTAACCGCTTGCGAATCTGTTCCCGATTTGTAAAAAATTGAGCTAATCGTTGGGATAACTTTTGTTGTTTAGGACTAGACATCCGATTAAACAAAATGACACGAGAATAAAGAATCGGCCCTGCGGAATTGTCGCCTTCCCCCGGTAATATAGTAACACCCAAGTTATCTTTTCCTAAAGCTTGTTCATAGTCTGTGAACTGGGAAGAATCACAAAACACATAGGCTAATCGGTTATTGGTAAATGCTTGTTTTAAAACATCGATACTATCGGTCAAAATCATATTAGGTTCAGATTGGGCGTTTTTTAGCCACTCCATCCATTTAGCCCAACTGTTTTGATCAAAAACAAAATCACCTTGGGCATTAAAGGATTTTCCCCCAAAAACTCGCACCCCCCAAAAGGTAGTCGTAAAGGTAGACCAAATTCCTACTGAATAACCGGCTTTTGCTTGTTGTAAAAGTTCTGTTAAGGTTTGAGGCGGAGACTTAACTTTCTTTTTGTTATAGCAAAGAACTTGAGTCATAACAGAAGTGGGTATACCATAAATTTTTCCTTGATAGCGAACATGACTCATGGCAGTTGGAAGGTAACTGGAAAAGTCAAAGTCATCAATCTCTGGAATCAAATTATCGTGAATTAAACTTGGAATTACCCCAGAGGTCGTTAATAGAATGTCTGGCCCTAAACCTCGATTGAACTGTTGCCGAAACTCCTGCTCTAATTGAGCAGCCGGAATATATTCACTGACAATCCTGACGTTAGGATACAGTTGTCTATAATCATTAAAAGACTGTTGGATTATCTCCTCGATTTTGCCATCAAAGGAATGCCAAACTAAAATCTGTCCCTGAACAGGTTCTTCCTGAGACTCAACAATCTTCTCCGAACCCTTAAGGCTACAACCTGTTAGAAACATGAAAATTAAGACAATTAACTGAAAAAAATGGTAACGCACTGGGTTTCTCTGTTCTCTAGGTTAGATTGTTAAACTTCCAACGAATCAAGGAGTGAACATAAACAATAATGGACAATCTTTCAACGATTGATTGTATCCTGAAATGTTCGATATGTTAATTTATTCCCGATTCAATGCTAGACCAAAAACAAACGATCGCCTTTCTTGATAAAAGCGATCGCTATTTTAATTCAATTAAAATCAAAGAAACCTAGTTTCTCTCTAATTATTTAAACATTCCTGAAACCGAAGCAACTTCCGGCTTGGCAATGCGAGGTGCTAAAAACCCTTTAGCATATAAATCAGGATTGGCTTTAGCGACCTGGATATAAGAATCCCGTACCTGATTATTCAGAGCAACGGTTTTGACATCATAAACCTTAGTCACCAGTTTCGGATATAACCCAATTCCTACAATCAACACCAGGAAAGAAGCCGCAATCAAGATCTCGCGGGGTCTGGCATCACTGAAGGTGGCTTCTGTCGGAAGCACACAACTGGTTCCGAAACAAAATGCTTCTTGCTCATCAGAATTTTGTAAGCTTGTATTATTCAGCATACAAGCAGGCGCTTCACCCGTTGCATAGAACAGTTGACGTAGCATTGAAAGCAGGTAAATCGGAGTCAGAATTAATCCCACACCCGCCAACGCCACAATGACCACTCGGAATGTTGAGCTATAGATATCGCTGGTACTTATGCCAATAAACACGAGGACTTCACTGGCAAACCCACTCATACCCGGTAAAGCTAAAGAAGCCATAGCTCCGGCTGTAAACAAAGCAAAGACTTTCGGCATTGCCTTGCCAATATAGCCCATTTCATTCAAAGCTAAGGTATGGGTGCGGTCATAGGTGACACCCGCCAGGAAGAAGAGTACCGCCGAGATTAAACCGTGAGAGATCATTTGTAACAATGCTCCACTCACCCCAATCTCGGTAAAGGAAGCAATCCCCAGCAGTACAAATCCCATGTGAGACACAGAGGAATAGGCGAGGCGACGCTTCATATTGCCTTGGGCAAACGAGTTTAAGCCACCATAGACAATATTAACAACGCCTAAAATCGCCAGAACAGGTGCAAAGTAGATATGGGCATTGGGTAACATTTCCATATTGACCCGAATCAGACCATATCCACCCATTTTTAAGAGCACCCCAGCTAGAATCATAGACACGGGAGCGGAAGCTTCACCGTGAGCATCGGGTAGCCAAGTATGTAGGGGGAAAACGGCCAGTTTCAAGCCAAAGGCAATTAATAACCCGGCATACATTAACAGTTCTAGGGTGAGAGGATAATCCTTCAGACCCAGTTCCACCATATCGAAGGTTAAGGGGCCACCGCCATAGAAGGCCATTCCTAAAGCAGCCACTAAGATAAATAAAGAAGCAGCGGCGGTATACAGTAAAAATTTAGTAGCGGCGTACCGACGCTTAGGCCCGCCCCAGATAGAAACCAACAAATAAACCGGAATTAATTCTAGTTCCCAAACAATAAACAGCAGTAGCAAGTCCTGAGCGACAAACACTCCGATTTGAGCCGAATACAGCACCAACATCAGGAAGTAGAACAGACGAGGTTTTTGATCGACCTGCCATGCTGCAAAAATAGATAGAGTTGTAACTAATCCTGCTAAAAGTACCAGGGGAAGTGAAAGACCGTCGATTGAAACGGCCCAGTTCAAACCCAATTGAGGCGCCCAGGCAAACTTTTCCACGAGTTGGAAATTTGCACTGCTCGCATCGTAATACTTCCAGAAGACATAGCACATTAATAATAAGTCCGCGATGCCTACACCAAGGGCATACCAGCGCAACTGTTTGCCGTTTTGATCCGGCAAGACAGGAATGAGCAGGGAAGCTACGAGTGGGAGCAGGACAATCGTGGTAAGCCAGGGAAATTGATCCGCCATCATGACAGTAAGAACAAATACTTATCTGTGAATAATTTTATTCTACTAAACTTTGTAACGATTTGTATATAAAATTTTATCGGAGATAACAATAGATTAAACTCTATGAATCTTTAAAATACATAGATTTTAATCTATGATAAAGACAATCAGGAAAGACAAAATCCGATTAGAAGATTTTAATCAAGTTGAAGAGACGGGGCTTTAAACCCGCTTTTTCGGTAAATCAGCTAGAGCTTGTCGTAGAGAAGTCTAAGTTAGAATTTTACAACCTTTTGTTTCCTACCCCTATAAAGCGTTATCCCCGGCTTAAAATAAAACACCCTGAAGGATAAAAAATCTAATTGTAAGGTTCAGTTCCCAGATTGGATGTTACCGTCTGGGACTCGACTTGTTCTAAATTGGGTAAAGTCGTGGGTTGAATTTGATCAGCATAAAGTTGAGGTAAGTTTTGAACTTCCCAAACTTTAAGCAGGATCAAATATTCATAAAAGGCTTGCAAAACACACCAAGTAAATCCTGAACGACCATCTAAAATTCCTCCTAGAATAAAGTACATATAGACAAACCGAACCAAGGGTCTAAACGGTAAACGTAAGGATAAATCTTTTAATGCTCGTCGTCGTTCCACTTCCGATGAACCGAAGAATAAATCCTTCCAATTTACTGTTCCTGTCTGTAGCTGTCGTAGAGTTTCTATTGCTTCATCCGTTGAATAACGATTGTGTTTTTCAATCCAACGAGATAAGCCTTTACTACAGGTATAGTGGGGATAGGTTTCTTGAATAAATCCAGTAGGGCCATCACAGACTTCTCGTTCGGTGTGACCATAATCGGTAAACCAAACTTTATCCTTACGAAATAGACGCATTTGATAGCGGGGATATTGGGTACTGCGCCGAATCCAATTCCCAAAAAAGATCACCCGTTCTGCTACATAATACCCAATATAGGTGTCGCTTTTGATGGCTTCTGAACATTCTTGAAACAACTCTGGCGTCATGCGTTCATCGGCTTCTAAGATGTAGACCCACTCATGTTTTGTGGGGATTTCTTGTAACATCCAAGTCCGTTGTTTACCATGACTTTCAAACCGATGTTGCACAACGCGAACCGGATACTGTTTAGCAATTTCAACCGTGCGATCTTGACTCAAAGAATCGACAACAATAACGTCATCCGATAATAACGCAGATTCAATACAATCTGCAATATCGATTTCTTCGTTTGCCGTGAGAATATAGATGGAAAACATGAAGAACTATTGAGGTTAAAAGAAATCAGAAAATCAAGGCTCAGTGATCCGTTAAAACACAGTTACATTGACAAAAATGCTAAAGATTTTATGTCTTTTCACGGATAATTGAGTCCGGGCGGGAGTACCCCGCCCCTACAACAGATCACGGTTAAGCGGCTGGGGTTTTGCGACGATTTCCACCCCGTAGAATACCCAAACCTTTTAATCCTGTCCAACCAATGGTAATATAGCCAATGGCTAATAATAAACTACTAATTCCCGTTCTTAAACTCGATTTTAAAGATTGGGTTTTGGCTTGTTGTTCGAGTTCTTGTTTGCGATCGCGAATTTGAGTTAACAATTGTGTCGGTAAATTATCCGCCTGTTGATTCAGAAACTCTTCAATCGCTTTCGGATTAGATTTAGATTGTTCTAAGACTTCTTTAACTGGTTGTGGAAGATTGGGGTTAGCTAAAGCTTGATTAAGAGCATCAGGATTTTGTGTCAAGCCGGAAATTTGATCTTTAAGTTGAGTTTTTCGCTGTTGAATTTGTTGCTGGAATTGCTCGCTACTGATTTGGTTTTCCAATTGGGTTTGAGCTTGAGTCGCTTGTTGATTAATTTGGGTTAATGCTTCGGATCTTGCTAAACGGGTATTATTCAAATGCAAAGGAAACAGTAACAGGTACAACAGTCCCAATAAACTTGCCAACACAGCCACCCAAAATCTTAAATTAGTAAAGGGTTGACTGGGTTTAACAGCGCCTTCAGTGGCAGTATCCATCCAAAAGGCAACAAAGATCAACGCCATTCCCACCATTGGGACAATGCCTCGATCTACTAAATCACTGGTGACATTAATTTGCCAACCTCGATTTAAAAAATTCGGCGGAATCAAAAGTACCAGATAATCCACGAGGGAAGACAGAAGTAAAATTACCCCAACCAGTTTTAGGATGAGAGAGGTTGTAGAGGAAAATTGACGGCTAGAAGTGGCTTTCATTGGATTCTTTGTAAGCTAAGTAAGAGTTGACCCAGATGAGTTTGGCAAGGATCAGATCAACAAACGTTACAATCTTAATCGGTTCAGAGCAATTACAACCAACTGAAATTCAGTCACTTGTTAGAGAAAGGGGATTGGAACATTGAAAATCCTCTTGACAAAACAAAAAAAATGTGAATGATATTCCTCTGGCGAAGTAATGTTAATTGATTCTCATCCTCCTGAATTAAACTAAATGACTTCTTGTCTCTACACCTTAACCGAATTACAACAAGACATCACCCTTGCTCCTGAGCGGTGGCGTCCTTTGGTTTTTACCAATGGCTGCTTTGATTTGATTCATGCGGGTCATGTTCGTTATTTACAAGCAGCGAAAGCGTTAGGGCGAGCGCTCGTGGTCGGATTAAACAGCGATGTGTCCGTGCAAACCATTAAACCGCAAAAACCCGGACAACCGCCGCGTCCGATTGTTCCCGAAACCCAACGAGCGGAAGTTCTCGCTTGTCTCAAACCCGTTGATGGTGTGGTGATTTTTTCCCAAACCACCGCCAATGATTTAATTGCTACCCTGAAACCGGATATTTATGTTAAAGGAGGAGATTATACCTTAGACACCCTACCAGAAGCTCCCCTTGTCCAAAGCTATGGCGGTCAAGTGGCTTTCATTACCATTGAAATTCCGTCCTCCACAACCCGTCTAATTCAACGGATTCTCAACGGTTAACTGTTCCCGCCTCCTTGTACAATAATTAAAGTTGAGAATTCTGTCCTCAATTCAACCCTGAAACGCCGCGCCTCTTATGACTGACTTGACCACTTCCCCACAACTTGACCTGATGAGTGCGGATGAATTACGCTCTCAGCTTTTTGCAGGTTCGGAAAAAGCTCAATTCCAACTGCTACAAACATTAACCCAAGGTGGGGAGACGGTTTGGGATGTTTTAATGGAATTTTTATTAAAACAGCAGTCTCATCCCCCTAGTTTAGTTACAGGTAAAGTTTATCAACTTTTATATCAAGCTAATCCTAATTCAGAAAAAGTAAGTACCTTTTTGCAAACTCATTTTTCCACCGGAATTGTTCCCTTAAAATCTGAAGTCGGGATTGATTATACCTCCTTGCAAAAATTACTCGCTGAACAAAATTTCTTAGAGGCAGATAAATTAAGTTTACAAAAACTTTGCGAATTAGCGGGAGCATCTGCAATTCAGCGAAAATGGCTTTATTTTTCTGAGATCGAACGGTTTCCGGTGACAGATTTACAAACCATTGATAGTCTTTGGCGGATTCATTCTGAAGGAAAATTTGGCTATTCTATCCAAAGAGAACTTTGGCTCGGTGTGAATAAAAATTGGGATAAACTTTGGCCGAAAATTGGTTGGCGTACAGGTCGAAATTGGACGCGCTATCCCCAAGGATTTACCTGGGATTTAACCGCACCCAAAGGTCATCTTCCGCTTTCTAATCAATTGCGCGGGGTTCGAGTCATTGAAGCTCTACTTTCCCATTCGGCTTGGTTAAACTCTTAAGGGGAATGGAACCAATCCCAAGAGGAATGTGACAATTCTTAACACCATTTCTCATCAAATCAGTTTACTCTAAAAAATTAAGTGGTTTTTTCACGGTGCTTTCATTAGCAAAGCCCCTATTGTTGAATTTAGCTTTGGAATTAAACTTTTTAGTATGAGCGTTAACTTAGCAACCCAACTGCGAGAAGGCACGAAAAAGTCTCACACAATGGCGGAAAACGTCGGTTTTATTAAGTGCTTTTTAAAGGGTACAGTAGAAAAGACATCTTACCGGAAATTAGCGGGAAATCTCTATTTCGTCTACTCTGCAATGGAAGAGGAGATGGAACGCCACCGCAACCATGCTATTTTGTCTAAATTGTATTTTCCTGAACTCAACCGCAAACAAAGTTTAGAACAGGATTTATACTTTTATTATGGGCAAAATTGGAAGGAAGAGGTACAACCTTCTGAAGCCGCCAAAGCTTATGTTGCTCGGATTCGGGAAGTTTCTAATACTCAACCTGAATTGTTAATTGCTCATCTTTATACTCGCTATTTAGGCGACTTGTCTGGGGGGCAAATTCTCAAAGGAATTGCTCAAAAAGCCATGAACCTACAAGATGGACAAGGAACGCAATTTTACGAGTTCAATGATATTCCTGACGAAAAAGCGTTTAAAGCCAATTATCGTCAACAAATGGATAGCGTTGATATTGACCAAAACATGGCGACTCGGATTGTTGATGAAGCCAACGATGCTTTCGGAATGAACATGAAAATGTTCAATGAATTAGAAGGAAATTTAATTAAAGCCATTGGTCAACTGTTATTTAATAGTTTAACTCGTCGTCGGACACAAGGTGCAACCGAAGAGTTAGCAACCGCCGCCGAATAATTCTTAAAAACACGGAAGATTCAACTCAATCCTGAACGCGAGATGGGGATCAAACATCATCTTGGGTTCAGGATTTTTTATTGAACCTAAAGTACCCGAACAAGACTCGGAATACTGTCAATCGCATCTAGGTTTTTAATTTCAGTTAAAGCTTGATGGAAATTCCCCTCCAAAACGTTATGAGTGACGACAACAATTTCGGCTAAATCTTCATGAAATCCGGTTTGAACAATGGATTCTAAACTAACCTGATGCTGACCAAAACAAGTTCCAATCTTTCCAATGACCCCTGGAGAATCTTTTGTTAAAAAGCGAACATAAAAGCGGGTAACTAAATCCTCCATCGGTGCAATTTTGCAGTAATGTTGATGGGTACAACTCATCATTTCATGGGTGACAACCGGATTAACAATTTCCGCTTCTTCCATTTGCAAAACAGCAACAATATTTAAAATATCCGAAACCACTGCACTTGCTGTTGGCCCGGCTCCGGCTCCCCGTCCAAAAAACATCACCTGTCCAATCGGTTCACCTTCAACTAAAATGGCATTGTAAACATCATTAATACTGGCTAAAGGATGAGTATTAGGAACTAAGGTTGGATGAACTCGAATGGATAATAAATCTTCATCAACAGTGGCGTTGGGATCTCGCGCGGCGATCGCTAATAATTTAATCACAAATCCCAATTTTTCTGCATAGGCAATATCCGTTGCGGTGATCTTTCTAATTCCTTCACAGTAAACCTGTTCTAACTTAATTCTGCCCCCAAACGCTAAAGAAGCCAGAATCGCAATTTTATCCCCCGCATCCAACCCATCGATATCCGCACTGGGATCAGCTTCTGCATAGCCTAAGCGTTGAGCATCAGCTAAGACTTCCGCAAAATCGGCGCCTTCATTTTTCATCCGGGTCAAAATATAGTTAGTCGTACCATTAATAATTCCCGTCACCTTATGAATTCGATTGGCGCCGAGGGATTGTTTTAAGGGTTGAATCACTGGAATCCCCCCGCCAACGGCGGCTTCTAACAGAACATAAACCCCTTTTTCATTAGCCGCATCAAAAATTTCACTTCCATACCGGGAAATCACCGCTTTATTCGCAGTTACAACGTGCTTTCCGTTTTCAATGGCTTGTAAAATTAGCGATCGCGCAGGTTCTAAACCGCCAATTAATTCCACAACAATATCAACCGCCGGATCAATCACAATTTCTTCTAAATCCGTTGTTAATAAATGTTCGGGTAGATTAACCGTCCGGGGTTTAGACAGCGATCGCACCCCCACCCGATGCAAACTTAACTCGGATAGCAAGGGATGACGACCTTCTGGGTTCAACAAAATTTCAACGGTTCCCGTCCCAACGGTTCCCAGTCCTAATAAACCAATCTTAAAAACCACGATTTCAAATTATTCCTAACGCAAGGCTACACTCCCCATTTTGACATTATCCCAGGGCTGTTTCATTTTCGAGAGTGAATTTGTTAGACCTCTGTCCTAACCCCCTTGACCCCATTAATTATTACCATTAAACATAAACAATTATTAATGGCTCCCCCTACCTCCCCACTCCCCCTGCTCCCCCTGCTCCCCTTCCTGAGCATAGCGAAGGATCTCCTGCTCCCCCTACCTCCCCACTCCCCCTGCTCCCCCTGCTCCCCCTGCTCCTCTTCTCTACTTAGGACGAATAAAAGCGATCGCATGACGCCAAATCAGAATTTGCTGCTGGTTTTGATCTTGTAAACAAAGACAATTGGGGTCTTGCCAAAGAATCGTTCCTGCGAGAACATCATTAGTGAGGAGTTTAATTTCGACGGCGTTTTTATCCTTCGTATAGCGTTGAACTTTACGAATGCTAGGTAAATCAGTATTGAATTCAGACATAAGGAATTGTTTAAAAGTCAACCTTAAAACCATAATATGAAGAAGTGAGCTTTTCCAGATTTTTAATCGGTTGCTCACAACCTTTCCAGTACAAAAATCATAATCGTTCTTGATAGCAGTGGAGGAAGGAATGACCCTCAAATTTACCAAATATCACGGTTTAGGCAATGATTTTATCTTGATTGATAATCGTCATCAGTCAGAACCGCTCATCACTCCAGAACAAGCTATAGAACTTTGCGATCGCAATTTTGGCATTGGTGCTGATGGAGTCATCTTTGCCCTACCCGGAACCTCCACCACTGACTATACCATGCGGATTTTTAACTCTGATGGTTCCGAACCGCAAATGTGTGGGAATGGAATTCGCTGTTTAGCTAAATTTATTGCCCAATTAGAAAACCGTCAAGAAATTACCTCCCCTGTCCGTTATAAAATCGATACCTTAGCGGGTGTGATTACTCCCCAGTTACAACCTGACGGTCAAGTTAAAGTGGATATGGGATTACCACGACTAACAGCTAAAGAAATTCCCACCACCTTAGCCACCGCCGAGGAAAAAGTGGTTAATATTCCCTTAGAAGTCGCTGGACAGTCTTGGAACGTTACCTGTGTTAGTATGGGAAACCCTCACTGTATTACTTTTGTTGAGGATGTTGCAGCCATTAAACTGTCAGAAATAGGGCCATTATTTGAACATCATTCGGTTTTTCCTGAACGCACAAATACGGAATTTATTCAAGTTGTGAACCGAAATTATATTAAAATGCGAGTCTGGGAACGAGGTGCTGGAGCAACTTTAGCGTGTGGAACCGGAGCTTGTGCTTCTGTTGTGGCTGGGGTTTTAACGGGAAATTGTGATTTTGTTGTTAAAGTCGAATTACCAGGGGGTTGTCTTGACATTGAATGGTCAAATCAAGATCAACATTTGTACATGACCGGGCCAGCACAACAAGTGTTTACCGGAGAATATTAAACGCGAGGATTATTAATTTAGCCAATAAAATTCCTCAAAAATCCCATCCCCTTTAGGGGTGGGACTGTTAAAATTAGCGATAATTTGTAAACTGTAAAGCGGCTGGATAATCTTCTTGTTTGAGACGTTGAATCACTAATTGTAAATCATCTTTAGATTTAGCCGTAATTCGCACAGAATCTCCTTGAATAGACGCTTGAACTTTCTTAAACTCATCTTTAATCAATTTGGTGATTTGTTTAGCTACCTCTTGAGTTAAGCCTTTTCTAAGTTTAATTTCCTGTCTCACACGGCTTCCACTAGCCGATTCGACTTTACCATAGTCAAAAATTTTCAACGAAAGATTTCGTTTTGCCGCTTTAGTTTGCAAAATTGTTTGTACTGCATCTAGGGTAAACTCGCTATCAGTATTCACAATAATTGAAGTTTCTCCTAATTCTAAAGTCGTTTTCGTATCTTTCAAATCATAACGAGTTTTAATTTCTCGTTCGGTTTGATCAACAGCGTTCACTAATTCCTGCCGATCAAAATCACTGACAACATCAAATGAATAAGTAGAAGCCATAACCAATTCAAAAAATGAACAACAAAATCTCAAGGATTTTTTAAAATCGTAAAACCAGGAGGATTATTATCACAAGCCTCCCCTAACAATAGTATATAAAAGGTTTCCAGTTCTAATCTAAATAGAACAAGGTCACAATTTTGCGCTGATTCTCTGCTTCCTCGCAGGTGTTTAGGAGGGTCACACTTTCATGATAGGCAAAGCAAATTAACTGTTGACACCGAGAAATAATTTCTTGGTTACACAGCGCACTGGCTTCAGCCAAGGACAAATCATCTCCCTTGGGATTTTCCACCACATGAATGACCTGTTCTAGCTGTTTACGAGATTCTCTGGGCTGACGTTTCATGCTTTGGGGCAAAATCACCGTCAACAAATTGGGGTCTGCCCGCATTGCACCTTTAATTGCCGCCGAGTTCGTCCCCGTTGAACCCGATGTAATCAAATGATTCCCTTCTAAAACTAAGGCATAACTCATCATTTCGATGAGGTTTTGATGGGTTAGGGGAATATGACGGGAACCCAACAACGCGATACGCTTGGAGCCAGTTTGTTGAATGGCCGCCAATTCTTCTAAAAATTCATCTACTTTCGGCAGATTGATAGCTTGGTTCAAGGATAATTACAAAACATAATTAGGACAATTCTGTAGATTTTAGCAAATTCAGCGACAATTATTCAGTGTGCAACTAAAGTTTTAACCGGATTCTCTCGTTTCGTGATTGAAATGATACAAACAACTCCTCAACCCACCTGGGCACAACAGTTTTCCACCCCTGCGACGGAATTTCCCCTCACCCCCTTACCCGTTTTATCGGGAAAACTCCCCCCTGGTTTAAGGGGTTCTCTTTATCGCAATGGCCCTGGACGGTTAGAGCGGGCTGGACAACGAGTGGGACATTGGTTCGATGGCGATGGAGCTATTTTAGCGGTTCATTTTACCGATGAAGGCGCGATGGGAATCTATCGTTATGTCAAAACCGTTGGTTATCAAGAAGAAGAACAGAAAAACCGTTTCATCTATGGTGGCTATGGAATGACGCCTTGTGGGAACCTTTGGGAACGCTTGACCAAACCTTTAAAAAATGCGGCAAATACTTCGGTTTTGGCTTTACCTGATAAATTATTAGCGTTGTGGGAAGGGGAACCTCCCTATAGGTTAGATTTAAACACTTTAGAAACCTGGGGACTTGATGACCTCAGTGGGTTAACGAAAAAAACCCCCTATTCCGCCCATCCTAAAATTGATCCTGAAACGGGAGATATTTTTAATTTTGGGCAAGTTTTGGCAGGTAGACCTCAGTTAATGTTATATCGAAGCGATCGCACCGGGAAAATTATACAACGCAATTCTATTCCTTTAGATGGGATTTGTCTGATTCATGATTTTGTTCTGGCAGGTCAATATTTAATTTTTGTAATTCCTCCGTTACGATTAAATTTATTACCTGTTTTATTTCAGTTAAAACCTTTTAGTGAATGTTTCCAATGGCAACCGCAGAAAACCCCGACTCAAATTTTAATCATTGATCGTCAGACATTAACCTTAGTGAATCGGATTGAAACTGAACCTTGGTTCCAGTGGCATTTTAGTAATGGTTATGTTGAGGAAGATGGAACCGTTGTTGTCGATTTTGCCCGTTATCCTGATTTCAAAACTAATCAATATTTAAAAGAAGTGGCGACAGGAAAAACGAAAACTTTAGCCATATCAACCCTTTGGCGTATGGTTTTGCAACCTCAAAAAAGTCAACTTCTGCAATTAGAAGAACTATTAGACCGTCATTGTGAATTTCCCACCGTTTCTCCGAAAGAGGTTGGCAAAAAAGCGCACTACACCTATTTATCGATTCATCAACCCGGAGTTAATTCTGCGGTTGAAATGTTTAATTCCATTGGACGATTTAATCCTCAAACCCAAAGGTTAGAAGAAGCTAATTTAGGTGAAAATCGTTATCCAATGGAACCTCTTTTTGTTGAAAATCCAGATCCATCTCAACCCGGATGGGTGTTAACGGTTGTTTATGATGGTGATCAAAATTCCAGTGAAGTTTGGATTTTTGATGCAGAACATTTAGAGGGTGAACCTGTTTGTCGGTTAGGCTTACCGAGTGTTGTTCCGAATGGATTTCATGGAACCTGGAAACCCCATTAAACCATAGGGGGTGGTGTTCTTCTCAAGCTGGATGCTGAGTGGGTAGGGAAACCAAACCCCTACAACCTCATGTCTTTGGATTTCAAATGAAATGGCGATTAGAAATTTTCCTGAATTCGTGAAATCTTATATGCAATAATTATTATATGACATGGAAAACACAAATGCGATTAATTATTACCCACACCACTTTATTAAAATTACGTCCGGTTGATTCTTCTACTTTAACAGAATCTCAAAAAATTAATTTTCCTTTGGGAAGTCGCTTAATGATCGAAAATTATGAAGATTATAATCAAGATCATTATCAAATTACGTTAGCTACTTCTTTAGGAAGTGGAAAAGATAAAAGTATGGTTTGGTATGTTTATAAACCCCATGCTGTTATGGTTTTCTCCGATAGAGAATTTGCAACGGTAACTCTATCAACAGATAGTAAACTGAATGTCCGTTCCACGCCTCATGTTGATGCGAATAATGTTATTTATCAAATTCCTAATCATGTTGATGTAGAATTAATTGAATGTACCTATAATCAAGAATTATGGTGGTTAGCAAGACCCATGAATGATGAGAAAAAAGCCTATGGATGGATTTCAGGTAAATATTTAAAACTCTATACCCCTGAAGGTTGTTCGGCCTAATTTTTATAGCTACGAACCTGGAACAGACAAGAAAAAGGTTGATAGTCTAGCTTTCTCTATTAGTTTTTGTTAAATATCGTAGGGGCGGGGTTCTCCCGCCTTTACTAGACATCAACATCAGCCAACAAACCATCAAAAATTTTCAATATTATAAAATAAACCCATTTACGGGAAGACTTTGAGAAGAAAAAATATCAACTGATAACAGGGTTTCTTGCCTGTACAAATATACCTCTGGGCGGGAAGACCCCGCCCCTACCGGACATTAACACAGTATAAAAGACCCATTACCATTGATGATGATTAGGCAACTTCCAAGCGATGAGGGGTTAAGGTTCGGGTTGTTAAGGTCATGGATAAATTATTCAAAATTTGATGAATTTGCTCTGCTTCTTCATCGGTAAATTTTAGGGTTTGATCTCCTAAAAAATTAACAATTAAGGGACTGCCAATTTCGTCCGTTAAACGTTGCCAACAAACCACCGCATCAATGCTAAACCCAAAATTTTTAACTTGAATAAAACGTGACATTTGGACTCTCCTCTGTCTCCAATTATATAAAATTTTAAAAAATAGCAAAGCCAATATGAAATCTAATGATTAATATGACAGATGACCTCCTAACCCCCTAAAAAAGCAGGAATAAGTCGCCAATATTAAGCAATTTCATATCAACCTATGTTATTTTGTTTTCCTATTATTCCGAATCTTCACCGATAACAATATCTAGCTTAGGAAAGATTTAGTGTAAAAATTCCTCTGACCCTACCGCGTCAACAGCGATTAACCTGATTTGTAAATAAAAATAAATTTTTATAAAAATTGTATTAAAAAATACAGCAAATATCTAGGCAAGTGCTTTGATTATCGTCTAAAAACATTTATACTAGGACAAGATGAAAGTATCAATTTATTGAGTTAGTAGCCCTCTATACCAAGGGTTTTTTCCGTTTTACGGTTTAATAACAAACTCAGTGATTGTTCGTTTGCAGGGTTAATTGCGATTACAAGCTCTATGAAAAATATTCTAGTTATTATTCATCAACCTACCTCGGAAACGGGGCGAGTGGGGCAAATTTTAACATCCTATGGTTATAAATTAGATATTCGCCTTCCCAGTCACGGTGAACCTTTACCCCATCATTTAGACAAACATGATGCGGTGATTGTTTTCGGGGGGCCAATGAGTGTTAATGATCAGAATACTTTACCTCATATTCGCACTGAACTTAACTGGATTCCTCTGGCGTTAGAGTCAAAAAAACCCTATTTAGGTATTTGTTTAGGTGCTCAATTGTTAGCAAAAGTTTTAGGCGCGAAAGTGTCTGTTCATCCTCAATATATGCGAGAAATAGGTTATTTCCCCATTACTCCTACGGTGGAAGGTAAACCTTATTTTAATTCCCTAGAATATGTTTATCAATGGCATAATGAAGGGTTTGAATTACCGGCTGGCGCAGTGTTATTAGCAACGGGAAAAACCTTCCCAAATCAAGCTTTTCGTTATGGGAAAAATGCCTATGGTCTACAATTTCATCCTGAAATGACAGGGGAGTTAATGCAGCGTTGGTTAGAACGAGGAATGGAACAATTAACTTTACCCGGTAGCCAATCTTTGAAAGAACAACTGCATAAACATCGCTTGTATGGAACCCAGGGAGAAAAATGGTTAAAAACCTTTCTTCCTCGTTGGATTAATTCTATTGAACCTGAACAATATTTACAGTTAGAACGACGTTCTGCTTAATATCAAATTCAGGGTAGGGGTGAGGTTCGCTCGCCCTTACAATCAATTACATTAGATGTCACTTCTAAATTTATTATATTATTGTAAAATCAACTTATTTCTCTATTATTTTTTTATAATAGATTTCTAACTTTCAGTTTCAAATATAATGTAAACACCATTGATTTTTACCGTTATTTTTAGCTTTATAAAGGGCTTTATCTGCTTCAGAAATTAATAATTCTGGAGAAGAATTTAACTTAGGAACTCGGCTGGCGATGCCTAAACTAACAGTCACATAATTCTCGACTAAAGACGTGATATGGGGAATCTGACTTTGTTGCACTTCTATATTAATTCGAGTTGCAACTTGGGAGGCATCAAAAAGTGCGGTATGGGGTAAAATAATTGCAAATTCTTCTCCTCCATAACGGGCCACCACATCAAACCCATTTCTCACAGCTTTTTTAATAGCTTGAGCGACTTGTTGTAAACAATCATCTCCTTTTTGATGACCGTAGGTATCATTATAATGTTTAAAATAATCAATATCACATAAAATTAAAGTTAAAGATGTTTCCATTATTAAATGTTGATTCCATAACGATTTTAAACATTCATTGAACCAATATCGATTGGCTAATTTTGTTAAACTATCCGTAATTGCCATATACTTTAATTCTTTATTCACCTCTTGTAAAGCAATCTCGATGCGTTGGCGTTCTTCAATTTCAGCCTTTAATTTTTCCATGGTTAATTCTAAACGTCGGCTATTGGCTTCTAATAAACAACTATATTGAATTCCTTTGGGAATTTCGGCTAACATATCAATCACTAAATCCGCTTGATCAAAATTTTTTAATTCTTCAACTCCCAACCAAGGTAAAGGTTTAATTAAATCAGAACTTTTCCAAATAATATCAAATTGTTGAGATTCTTTGACCTGACCAATATAACAATGTTTCCATAAATGATGATTGGGTTCAACTTTAACCACTCCTCCGGGTGCATGAAACGTTTGATAATAAGCCGCTTTTTTAACAGCATCTGTTTCAAAACTATTTGCCGTTTTTACCGATTGTTTCCACAAATAAACTTGAGCATAAGCTGCTTCAATGGGGTCAGATGTAACCCGTTCTTTTCCGTATAAGGCTTTAAAATTATTCACAAATTCATGATTATGGGGAGTATCTATGCTTTGAAAATAGCTCCAACAAGCATAATGACCCACACTGGCTTGACCAATATCCTGAACTTCTGACTCTGAAATACTAACAGCAATAATCGGAATTTCAGACGGTTTAATTCCAGCACTAGAATAATCCTGATAAAAGTAACAATTACTATCCCCATTTAAGGTGTTAAAAATGACATCAGGCTTTAAAATTTTAATTTCATTAATAGCGGTAGAAAAATTTTTATTTCCTAGAGTGAAAAACTTTTCTCCAACAACATTACCTTCTTCTTTTCTGAGGATACATTTAATTAATTTATGAGCGGTGCGAGGAAAAACATAATCTGCACCTAATAAATAAAATCGTTTTCCTAAATTTTCTAGTGCCCAATGAACCGCAGGTTGAATTTGTTGATTTAAGCAAGAACCTGTATAAAAAATATTAGGAGAACATTCTAATCCTTCATATTGAACAGGATACCAAAGTAAAACATTAAATTCTTCAAATATAGGTTTAACTGCTTTGCGAGACTGAGATGTCCAACATCCGAATACGGTTTTAACTTGATCAATTTGTATTAATTTTCTAGCTTTTTGTTCAAATACAATCGGGTCAGATGCTCCATCTTCAATAATCGGTTCAATTTCATGTCCTAAAATTCCACCCTGAGCATTAATTTCTTTGATTGCCATTAAGGTTGCTTCTAACAAAGGCGTTGCACTAATTGCCATTGTTCCACTCAAAGAATATAAAATACCAACTTTAATTTTACCCATAAATTTTAAGATCCTTCAGAGTCTGGAGCTACTGAAAATCTGAACCTTAACAATTACATGGGTTTAATTGTGACAGGGATCATATTAATTTTCAGTGCGTTTGAATACGCTTATTAACAATCAGAAAGGCTCTAACGGGTTTCTAGGGTTAACTCGTAGTCAACCGGTTGGGAAGATTCAGACACCACAACAAATTCATAATCACCTGAATCCTGCAAACGTCCTGACCAACGAGTTTGAGGAGAATCTTCTAATAAAGATTGTGATTTTTGTATTGTACCTGGAGTATAAATTGACAGTAACGTTACGGGTTTTGGAGACTTCAAGCGTACCTGTAAAATTTGGTTTTTATTAAAGCGAGCAATATAAGCTTTTCCGCCTCCTGGTTTTAACGTTGCTTTTAAGGTTTTTCGAGTTTTACTGGCTGCAAACTCTACCCGTTCCCAATTTAATCCAGCTTGTAAATTTTTAACAACATCATTTGTAAAGGCTTGCCAAACTTGTCCCATTGGCAACTCTAACAAATTAGCGGTTCTTGATTGTTCGGGAAATAAATAGAAAAATTTTGCATCTGCTAAATCATATAAAGATTGATGACTTAACTGTAACTGATTCACTGTAATTTTCCAACGATCAAGATCATCGAGACGATAGGTTCCTAATTTCATCCGTGATGATTCACTTAATTGTCCCAGGCGTTGTAAAAAATCATCGGCGATTTGATGCCATCGTTCTCGCCAAATTGCATCGGAAGGTTCATCGGTTAAGGTTCGTCCTTGTTGTTCGGGATAGCGAATATAAAATTCTTCATTAACTAAATTCACAAAAAAGTTAAAGTCAATGCCTAATAAACGCCGTTTATCCCGTAATGCTTCTTGTCGTTTTTGTTCGGTGCGAGGTAATTGGTTGAGATCTCCATTGGCATAATGATCTAACCAATAACGTCCTCCTAACCATCCTAAACACCCCATGATTAAGACGACAAAAAACGGTAATAAAGTTGTTTTTACACTGGAAGATTGACCGTTTTTAGGGGGAGAAACTGGGGTAGATAAACTTTGATTTGGGGTTGAGTTGATGCTTGCCTGATTTATCGTTTTTAAGGCTTCTGGGGGCGGTTGAGTCAGGGGAGAATGCAAGGTTGAAAGTGCTGTGAGAACATCTTGAGCATTGGGGATGCGATCGCTTTGACGATAAGCTAACATTTGATCTAAAATCTCCCCAAACTGTGGACTCAAATTTGTGTATTTTCTCCAATTCCAAATTAACGTTTGTGGGTCAATTAATTGTTGAGGTTCTTTTCCGGTTAATAACACTAATATTGTCGCCGCTAACCCATATAAATCACTGTGGGGATAAGCTACACCTAAACGCATTTGTTCATCAGGAGAATACCCAACTTTTCCTAACCGAGTTGGAGCCGGATTTTGACCTTTCCATTCGGCAAGCTCAGGACGAGGTTGTACGGCTAATTCGGATTCAACTTTGGCTTGAATTAATTTAACGCCTCCAAAATCAATTAAAATCGGTAAACCGTCAAATTGACGTTGAATAATATTATCAGGGGAAATATCGCGATGAATGACTCCATAGCTGTGAATATAGTCCAACACGGGTAACAGTTGGAACAATAATTGAATCATTTCTGCTTCGGTAAAGCGCAATCCTTGACGTAAACGTTGATTCAATAAACTGCGATAGTTTAATCCTTCTACATAATCTTGGACTAAAAATAAATAACCTTTATTATCAATGGTTTCTCGAAATAATTCTCGAAATCGCGGAATTTGGGAATGTTTTAGTTTATAAAGAATTTCCGCTTCCCGTTCAAATAATTCCTGGGATTTTTTGAGCGCAAAACGACCTTGAACTTGGGGAGCAAATTCTTTTAAAACGCAAAGTTCATCAAAGCGATGTTGGTCTTGTGCTAAATAGGTGCGTCCAAACCCTCCATGTCCTAACTCACGGACAATGGTGTAATGGTTTCTCAGAACAATACCGGGGTAAATTAATTGACTCATTCGGTGTTAGGGTAAAAATGGAGGAGTTACTTCTGTTTTACAATTATTTCAACAAGTTGTCACAACTGTTCCAACTGATCAACGATTTTTAGCGGAATATTATTGGTCTATTCCTCACATTATTGTTTTCAGGAGATCAGGGTATTCTTTTAATCCGTTATCAGATTGCCGATCAAGGTTGAATTATTAAATTTCAGGAGAGGTTAGACTTTTTAAAAAAATATAATTTTAATTTTATTGTAGAATTGCAGAAATTAGGAAATCGAGGCATTCATCCCTTGCTTTTTGTGTTGGTGTTTGGGCGATCGCCACTTATATTTTAACTCAATTAAAGGGGAGCACCGGGAGAAGAGGACTAGGGGGAGTGAGTTAGTTAAATATGTCGAGCCTAAAAAACGGCACTATGTAAATCATTGGGAGTCAGATGAGAATGAATCACTTCTCCATCTTTAAACCAAACAATACGACGAGTTTGGCGGGCAACTTCAGGTTCATGAGTTACCATGACAACGGTCATGCCACTGGCGTTTAATTCTGTAAAAATATCCATAACTTCTTGAGTTGTTTGAGAATCTAACGCCCCAGTGGGTTCATCTGCTAATAATAACACCGGACGATTAACAATGGCACGAGCGATGGCGACCCGTTGTTGTTGACCTCCTGAGAGTTGATTGGGTTTATTATTTAATCGATTTTTTAACCCGACTCGAATTAACGCTTCTTGAGCGCGTTCTCGACGTTCTGCGGCGGGAATTCCGGCATACATCATCGGTAAAATTACATTATCTAAGGCACTCAATTGAGGTAAAAGATGGAATTGTTGGAACACAAAGCCTAATTTAATATTTCTAATTTTGGCTAAGTTATTTTCCGACATTTTCGCCACATTCACCCCATCTAAATAATAGGAACCTGTGGAGGGGCGATCTAAACAACCAATAATATTCATCGCCGTTGATTTTCCCGAACCCGATGCCCCCATAATCGAACAATATTCTCCTTGTTCTACGGTTAAGGTGACACCTTTTAACGCCTGAACTTGAATCTCACCCATGCCATAAACTTTGGTGACATTATCTAAATGAATAATAACAGAATTTGATTGAAAATTTTGAGGGTTTAGTTGGGTAGAAATTGATGTTTTCATAATTAAATATTGACAGTTTAAACACTTCTTAAAGCTACAATGGGGTCAAGTTTAGCGGCTTGTTTGGCGGGTACAACTCCGAAAAATAATCCTATTCCCCCAGAGATGCTCACGGCTGTTACAATAGCAACGCCAGAAATTCCGGCTTCCAAAGGAGTTAATGCACCCACTAATAACACACCACCCACCCCAATTAAGGTTCCAATTAAACCTCCTGCGGCGGAGAGGATAACCGATTCAATCATAAACTGAATTAAAATATCCGATTGAGTGGCTCCGATGGCTTTTCTTAAACCGATTTCTTGGGTTCTTTCCGTTACCGAAACCAGCATAATATTCATAATTCCAATCCCCCCCACTAACAAAGAAATGGCGGCGGTTGCGGCTAACAAAATGGTTAAAGCTCCAGCAATACTTCCTAAAATATTCATTAAATCTTTTTGGTTACGAACGGTAAAATCATCTTCATCAATAACTTTATGACGTAACCGTAGTAAATTTTCAATTTGGAATTGAGCCGCCGCCATATTATCTTGGCTATCAACGGCAATCGAAATAAACGTTACTTGGGTTCCATAAGGCGATTTATTCCCGATAATTCGATTTGCCATTGTCGTTAGGGGAACAAAGGCATTCATATCTTCATTACTGCCAAAACTAGAGCCTTTTGGCTGCATGACTCCCACCACTTGTAAACTCATATTTCGCAGTCGAACGGATTGACCAATGGGATCTTCATTGCCAAATAATTGTTGAGCTAATTCTGATCCTAATGCGACTACTTGTTCATTCCGTTTTAAGTCTAAATTCGTAATAAATCGACCTTTAGCAATATCAAAATTCCGCACTGATAAATATTCTGGTGTTGTACCTATCACAGAAGCGGAAGCATTATTACTGCGATAGGTGATCAGTTCACTACCATTCAAAGACGGGGCGACTTGTTCAACAGACGGAACTTGTTCTGCGATCGCCATGGCATCTTCTAAGACTAAATTTTGAGGCGGGAACACGGGACGGCGTTGGGAGTCAGGGCTTCCGGGTAACACAAATAAAACATTTGGCCCCAAAGAATTAACTTGATTACTGACAAATTTCTGAGCGCCTTCTCCAATACCAATCATGGCAATTACAGAGGCATTCCCAATAATAATTCCTAACATGGTTAAACTACTCCGCATTTTATTTGCGACTAGCGTTGTAGTTGCCATTTTGATACTTTCTAAGAAATTCATGTTGGGTTATCCGGTATTGGTTATGGGTAGTGAGTTGGCTACTTTTTCTCAATAGGAAATAGGGAATGGCTAATGGGGAAAGAGTGATGAGCAATCCTATCAATTATTGGTAGCCTATCTTTTTAGGTTTCATATAAATTAATTATATGATAGCGTAATCAAGGGGATTGTTGCTCTAATTCCTGTTGAATTTGGCATGATTTAACCGATAGATTTTAAGTACCCGAACATCATTATTTACACATTTTCGATTCCCTGTTCCCTGTTTCCTTTCTCAACTCGGTAATTGATTTTACACCCGGAATTTATACATCAAAATACTCGGAAAGATTACTACTTTTTGCTAATAATTTTTCTAAGGTATCAAATTGAAACCAAAACACCAGATTGCGATCGGGAAAAGTTTCAATTGTTCCAATAATTGCCTTTGAATATCTGGGAGATAAACTTCCGGCTAATAAATTCCGAATATTGCCTTCTTTATATTTAGGAATCATATAAGTAATTCCATATTCACATAAGGTGCTAATGACTCCCATCACACCATTATAAAAAATATTACCCACTTCACTAAAAATGGCTTTTTCAAAAACCTCTTGATCTAATTTTCGCCGATCTTCATTGTCAACCACATTAATTAACATCATAGCAGTGGGTTTGGGAAACATGAGTTGACTATTGCCATAAAACTCTCCTGTAAACGCTAATTCCATTGCCTTTAAATCCGTTGAACCCAACTTTTTTTCTAATTGTAGCGTTAAATACTGGGGGGCAATCATATCTAAAGACAGTAACTTTAATTTCACCGGGGAACGAGTGATTGTTTCTAACATCATATCCGCCCGTTCAATGCCGACTTGAAATAATTGTTTTAACAAAAGGAGATGTTCTGGATTTTCTTTCATAAATTTGCAAAACTAATGTTTCTGGGATATCTTGGTATAAGTCTTTATTCGTTTATTCCTCAGAGAAAAGTTAATTGCTTCTGGGTCGACAAATGCCAAAGACCGAGGTATAACCATGCAAGAATGTTGCCTTTCCAACGGGGCCGATTTCACCATTGCAAAAACAGCCACTCAGAGGAATATTAAAATACTGCCGGAAGAGTCCAGAGTCGAAATTCGGTTCCCCATAGAGTCCTTCTCCGCGCCCCAAACAGGAAAACATTAAAGCTGCTGCATCTGTCATCCGTTGGGGAGAAGAAGAAGCTTGTCGTTGATAGCGTTCCATTAGTAATTCTAAATCTTCTGCGGACGTTCGAGAATCGCGCAGGTGAAATTGAATTCGTTGACCGGGACGAACGCGATCGCCAATGGCAATGGCCCCGGCCCTCGGATCAACTCCAATTAAATTACGGACTAAAAAATCGCCGGGTTCTAATTTTTGTTTAAATTCATCTCGGACGATGCCAATAAATAGGGAATGTTGAGCCAGTTGTCGATCTTCTTCGCTTAACTCTTGGATCAAATCTTGTAACGCTTCTAAAGGCGATAAGCGCACCGATACCCCAGAGGAAGAAGCGGTTTCAAGATCAGAATCTTCCCCTTGAGTTTCGACTTCTAAGACAATATTGCGTTCTCCTTGAGTGACGCGGTAGGGGCGACCAATGGGCCGACACCCTTGGGCAACAATGGTTTCAATCACGATATTTCCCCGTAGCGCCAAACCCACAATTTCTTCCGAGTAGAGTCGGGAACCGCAAAATACCCCGGTTGTTCCCCCCGTCACCCCTGTACTGGCCAATCCTCCCACTTTCA
The DNA here is from genome assembly GCF_046067725.1 of Planktothrix sp. Classification (NCBI taxonomy): domain Bacteria; kingdom Bacillati; phylum Cyanobacteriota; class Cyanophyceae; order Oscillatoriales; family Microcoleaceae; genus Planktothrix; species Planktothrix sp. The sequence goes on along the minus strand of NZ_JBJUDF010000180.1, from coordinate 4,636 downwards.
CTGAACCCGGATAGGCATAATCTAAACCTTGCAAAAAATCATTGATTTGACCAAAGTAGGGATCAACTAACAAAATAAACTGCGGCTGATCTTCCGGTTTGACCCCAATTAATTCAACCCACTGATCCGGCGGACTATCCAAATCAGGTAAATCATCAACGGATAAATGAAACGGATGAACCTCCACCCCGGGCAAATGACCTAACATCAAACTGAGAGCCGGTTCTCCTTCAATTTCTTGGGCTTGGTGTTTAAAATTCATCCCCACCACACCTCCCGCCCCACAACCAATTAAAGCGGGAAGACACAACTGTTCTTGAAGTAACGGCATCAGCCGGGAATAGTCACTGGCAAAGGCAGAGGAAATAAATACTAAGCCTAAGTCTGGAGAAGCGCGGAGGGAATCTTGAGCCTGTTCCACAACTTCTTTAACGGCTGCTTCTAATGAAGGCCGTTGAGATAAAGCACTGATCCAACGCATCGGTTTGGTTGTCGATTTTGCCATCTTCACCCTCCCTGAATAGTCTGCTCTCTTGTGTTAAGATAGCAGATTGTGTAGAAATACAGCAGATATACTGTTTCTGACAGTTGCCATCTGGGTTCACTCAGTGTGTTTCTAGTATCAAAGGTTTACCCAATCTGACGTAATCCATTGATCTTTAACATAATTTGTTCAACGTCAGCAAATCTTAAAAAATCCAGCTTGAAGTTGTGGTTAGATTAAGACTGATGTATTACAGTGAGGGAGAAATCCAGACTTGGGCTGCGCTGGGCAGTACAATGGACAAAGTGAGTAACCCTTGCTAAATGTTCTAAAGTGGGATTAAAACCTGTACTTAGTAGATTGGATTTAACGAAAGGTTTATGAACAATATCAACGAACTCATCGAGAAAGAACGTCAAGAAGCGCGTACCGTCTGCGATCTTAGCGGTGCTAATTCCAAAGAATGTGCAGCGGCTTGGGATGCTGTGGAAGAATTACAAGCTGAAGCTGCCCATCAAAAACAAGAAAAACCCAAAAGTTCTTTCCAAACTTATTGCGACGATAACCCCGATGCTGCTGAATGTCGGCTTTATGAAGATTAATCCACTGTTTCATGAGGAAAGAATTCTTCTCTAACGTTTGCTGATTGATAAGCAACTGGGATTTAACTCAAGTTAACCCAGTTGCTTAATTTTTATGATGATATTGGGTTTGATAATTCAAAATGTTCAATCCTTTACTGGCTATACAATCTCCTGCAATACAACCGTTGGTCTGGATGGATTATCGATTAGCGGTTGTGTTTACGGTTATAATTCCATTGGTGATTTCAATTTGGGCATTTGTTCAGAAAGTCGAAGCCATTCAACGGTTAATGGTGACTTATTGGCGGGTTGCTAGTTTGTTAATGATTACCGTATATTTAATGATCGCTGCCCTACCGATTAGTTTTCTATCCTCAATCATGGCACGAATTTTAATTCCGATTAGCCTTTGGTTTTGGGTCGATCTCAATGAAGAAATTTCTGAAATGCCTACTTCTGCTCTCAAGTGGGTGTTTACAGCTTGGCGATGGGCTGTAACAGTTTATAATATCTTGGGTGCGATCGCTTTAATTCCATTTTTACATTGTGCCTTTTTCAAAGGTCAAAAAGAATTACTCGCCGATGGCAATTGTCGGATCTGGTTAGATGCTCCTTGGTTATATAAAGAAATGTTTCATCCCAACTTAACACCTCAATTTTTAGGGTTTTTAGCGTTAGTTGGTTTAGCATTTTATATCCTTTGTTTAGGTTATTTTGTATTTTTTAAATTAGGAAAACAAGGGCGTTCTGCCATGGGATAATTGAACAAACGTAGGGGCGGGGTTGTCCCGCCCCTCCCCAAATTGATATCAAAAACGAAATCATTATTTATGTCGAATATATTCGTAAATCGCTAAATAATCCGTTCCCGGTTGATTCCAAGAATAGTCATATTTCATCCCTTGAATTCTCAATTTTTCAAATTCATCAGGATAATATTCCCATAACCCAATAGCGCGATCCATTGCCGATTCTAAAGCTTGATAATCGGTGTAATTAAAAACATAACCATTGCGTTCTTCGGGGGTATGATATTCGTCATAATCCCGATCAAAAACGGTATTAACTAACCCACCAACCGCTCGAACAACGGGAACAGCCCCATATTTTAACCCAATCATTTGAGTTAATCCACAAGGTTCATAATTACTCGGAACCACAATAATATCGGCGGCTGCATAAATTAAGTGGGATAATTCCTCATTAAATCCGATTTCTAAATGACAATCCGGGTTATCATTTAAGACATTCTTTTCATGCCAGAACCAAGCGTTAATACCCGGTTCTGTTGCTGAACCTAATAACACAAATTGTGCTTGTCGATGCAGGCTGTAATGAATAGCATGATGAACTAAATGCACTCCTTTTTGATCATCTAAACGACCAATATAACAAACAATGGGTTTATGATCATGATTTAACCATAATCGTTCCCGTAAGGCTTTTTTATTCTTTTCTTTTCCTTCTAAATCTTCTGGGGTATATTGATCAGGAATAAACCGATCAATTTCTGGGTTCCACACCTCATAATCAATGCCATTTAACACCCCACCAAATTTATGTTGATGCAGTTCTAAAGTATGTCCTAACCCATAACCAAATTCTCCATAATGGGCTTCCCAAGCATGGTTAGGAGATACGGTTGTTACAAAGTTAGAGTAGACAATTCCCCCCTTCATAAAATTCAATCCAAAGGGGTTAAAATTATCCCGTAAACGATCATATTCAAAATAGTAAGGTTCTCGATTTAATCCCGTCGCCCAAAGAATATTGGTTCCGGCAATTCCTTGATGTTTAAAATTATGGATGGTATAACAAACTCGGATATTTTCCATGCCATGATATTTGTACATTTCATACAGCATCACCGGAACTAAACCCGTCTGCCAATCATGACAATGGAGAATATCAGGACGTTTTCCAGATTTAAGTAAAAACTCTAATGCGGCTTTACTAAAAAAGGCAAATCTTAGATGATCATCGAGGCAACCATAATAACAGCCTCGGTCAAAGAAATGATCTTCGGAGTGAGGTTCAATAAAGAAGCATAACCGTCCATGAACCCAACCACAAAAAACCGTACAGTGGATGGCACCATCAAACCAAGGGACATATAAATCTTGATAGGCTTCATGAAGTCCCCAAATTTGGTCATACCTCATGGAGTCGTACTTGGGCAAAATAATCTCAATGGTATGACCCCGCAGTTCTAACTCCCTACTGAGTCCGTACACAACATCGCCTAAGCCTCCCGCTTTGATGACTGGGGCACATTCAGAGGCAATTTGTACGATGTACATCCTGTTTCCTCACTCCAAACCATGATGTTTTGTCTCCCCCATAGTAATCAGGTTGGCTACAATAGTAAACCCCTGAACGATGATTTTTTTCGAGGTATTGCAGGCCAGAAACCGGGTTTCAGAAGCTATAGCAAGTCTAAATCGGTTGTCATCACCTCTATGACTCAAACCCTTACCGTAGGGGCAATTCATGAATTGCCCCTACCCTAAATCAAATAGGATTGCTATATCTCTCGGTCAGGAAACAAAGATCACGACAGAAACCCGGTTTCTCAACGCTATTACTAGGGAGCAGAAACCCGGTTTCTCAAGTCATCTTAGGTGGGGTATAAAGGGTAATGTAATAGGACAAATTTATCTACTATACGATTATACCATAAGATCAAAAAATAATGCTATAATAGTAAAAAATTATTAATATTTATGGTAAGTTATTATGCCTTCTTTAGACGTTCGTGAATTTGCTGAAAAAATTAATCAATTATCCCTTGAGGATCAACAATGGTTATTACAACAATTAATCCAAAAAATTAATATTTCTAACGATTCTGATCTAAATCCATCTAATTCTTTAACGAATGAGTTTAAAAAGACATTCAATATTACTCCTGCTGTAAAAAGAAAATTCGGAAGTGCAAAAGGTTTAATTTCAATGTTACCTGATTTTGATGAGCCGTTAGAAGATTTCAAGGATTATATGTAATGAAATATTTACTAGATACTCATATTTTAATCGGGTTTATTAGTGGTGATGAACAACTCAGCCTTTATGCCAAAGAATTAATAGAAAATGAGGACAATGAATTATTGGTTAGTATTGCTAGTTTATGGGAGATGGCAATTAAGTTTAATCTGGGCAAATTAGAATTAGGGCAACCTTTTGAGGATTTATTTCCTAAACAATTAGAAGAAAATAATATTGATATTCTTAAAATTAAGATATAACATCTTAATATTTTATGCAATTTGCCACTTTACCATCGTGATCCTTTTGATCTGCTGATTGTTTGTCAGGCATTATTTGAGCAATATCCGGTGATTAGTAAAGATACTATTTTGGATAATTATGGCATTAAACGAGAATGGGAAATATGATCAGGTTTCTCACAGATTTTGGCCCGAAACCGGGTTTCTCTATCAATTTCTTGGTAAGGAAACAAAGATCACGACAGAAACCCGGTTTCTCAGAGCTATTACTGTTAAAGTTTGAAACCAACGGCTTCAGAAATCGATTTTAAACCGTATTGATCTAATTTCTGTAACAGTCC
>NZ_JBJUDF010000179.1:0-4124 GCF_046067725.1 Planktothrix sp. | reverse complement strand
TCTTCTATCATTTAGGGGGGGTGTCAGTGTTTTAGACGTGGTTTTGTTGGGTAAGTATATTTACTTATAATATTTTGTTGTTGAGTTCGTTGTGGGGGTGTGATACCCCATTAAATACCCCCACACTCTAAAAACCTTGTGGTTATGGGATTTTTTACCCCGTGCTACCCCCTAAAACAAATTAAAACTGGGTATAGGACGGGCATAATACACAATACTACAAAAACGCTGTAACCTTTACACCATAATCGATTCCACTGTACAGTCTGCTTAACACCCTGAAAAAATTTTGCTTCACACCCCCACAAAACCCCCCAAACCTATACAGCAAGGGAGATACAGCTTAAAATGTTATGGAACACAACACCCCAAAAACAAAAAAACCCCTAACCAATGGCTAGGGGATGGACTAGGGATTAATCTTTAGAGAGTTTTTCACCCCATTTCTTAACCGCAGCAACTTCTATCGCGTTTTCAGATTTTTTAGCGGTTTCATAACGTTTTTCAAGTTTCTTTAATTCTGATAAACTCGCAACCCTAGAACTTTTTGGAGAATGGGAATAAAAGACTTTTTTAACATTTACTGAATCATGGGGAAGTAGAGGATAGTTACCATCACTTTTCTTTTTAATTTGGTAATCAGATAATGATAACAATTCAGATGTGTCAATTTCAACTTTTAAGGGGGTATTATTTTCAATTGCTTTAAATAAATCCAAAGCTAAAGGATTGATGACCTTTGATTTTATAGAATCATCCCAAACTTTTGGCATACCTCTAAACGCTATTGTATAACCGCTATTATTTGGTTTTTCTAAGTAATAATCAACTTTAGAGTGTAGAATCAACTTAGTATAAATATCCTTAGTTTCAAACTCGAATTGGTTGTAATTAAATATATCAATATCAAAAATACTGGATAAATGTTCCCACGCTTTTTTATCGATAATATTTAGACAAGTGTATTTATTTTTCTTATCATCAATATCAGGAATAATACCCAAATTTTCTAACATTAATTTGTAACAATTTGGATTATTAAAATTAATTTCAAAACCCATTAATGGTTTTTTATAACAAAAACGATTTTTTCCTTCAGATAGTTTATCGCGATGTAAACCCTCTAAAAGATTTAACGATTTTTTCTTATAAAAAAGAACATTATTAACATCGAATACTCCCCCATCTGTAATAGACATGACTGAATGAAATCCTTTACCCATACACCATGCCAAACATCTAGCACGTGCTGTGATGTTGTTACCAATAACTACACTTGATACACAAGCGTTTTCAATACTAAAAAACTCTGAAGCAATAGTACCATAAATGGTGTTTATGATAAGTTTTAAAAATGTATTCATAGGCGTTTTTTTAGGATGTTTTTTACGTTCTAATAATAATGTTGTGATTAAACCCTTTAATTCAATCCTTATCCAATTTTTACTAGCTTTAATCAATGTATCGGTATCTTTTGACAGTGTAGCACCCTCTAACATTTCATCTGTAGGGGTTGAAACCTCATCAGACTTCTTATAAATTAAACTACAGTTTATCACAGCATTTTTCTTAATCCATCCCCATTCTTGATTACTTGCAACTGTTTTCAAAATTTGTAATGAATCATGAGTTAGTGTTGCGTAATGGATGACTGATGTAGTCGTACACATTGACGCATCATAAACTTTTTTACCATCATCATCTATTTCAAAACCTTGATTATCAAAACCTTGTATTACATAATTCCAAAAACTGAATTTTTCCTCAGTTTTTGATATTAATAAATCTTGTTTAAATTTGAATTTTGATTTTGAATTATCCCATGATATTCTTGCACACCATAAACCAGGTATTAATTCTTTTTCATATTTATTTAACCAATCTTCTACTATCATTGGTTCTGTAATAATACTGGGAATACCTATCGCATAAAGTTGATTTTTTAACCCATTGCCATAGCATCCCGAAATATCAATATCTATTAAATTGCCTACTAAAATATCTAAATCTCTTTCTCTAACTGTTCTACCTCCATCTACCATAGCACCATAGATTAAAGCTTTTTCTTTAATTAATTTAGAGATGTTTGTAATCCCTTCAGAACCCGCTAAATTATGTATTTTATATAATGTCTTAGAATCTATTTTTAGAATGTTACAGAACCAATCATTGAGTAGTCTGGCTACAATTTTACCCGTAGACATCCCCCATGATATTTGTTTTTCAACACCGATTAATTCTGCAATATGATTATAAAAATTATCAGTTTCTCTCTTAACTTTAATTAGTGGTGTATCTCCCATACAATAGGCTTTGTATTTATTAGAGTTTTCAATGTATCTTAAATCCATACGTTTTTTTTCATCAGAAGTATATTCATCTTTAGTTAACATTTCAATCCCAACATTATTAGCATAATTTTTGAGATTATCGTTACCTTGCATAGCACAAATATCAACGATTTTAAAACTTATTTTATAATTTCTCATTCTACCATTGTTTTTATCGGGAAGTGTCGCTATATAAGGTAATCCAATAGAGTCGGAACAAAACCCACCTTTAGAATTATTAATGATATTTTGAACACTGATACGTCTAGTTCTGGATAATTTTGGTAAAACTAATTTTTCATAATCTTTAGTATTTTTAAACAAAAATTCAATATCTTTAAAACTAAAGAATATTAATATTACTAAAGTAACGTAATTTTTATAATTAACACCTTCTAATTTTTTACCTACTTTAAAACCATATACATCTTCTAAAAAATCAAGTATAGCAAAATCATGTTTGAAGATTTTATCACCAATCTTTTTCGTGTGTTTTAGAACGTCTTTGGAAGCATTAGGATGGATGTAAAACCTAGCATTCCCTTGCTCATCTTCTATTGTTAATGATAGAGGTTCTGTAGGGTTATCCAGCTTAGGAACAAACTCAGAATCAGTTGCTAAAATTATTTTCATAATGTATAATATATATAGATAGAATTGTAGTGAAGTCGAATATATTGATTACTCCTAAAGTTAAGGATACCCACCTATTTTAATAGGCGGGTTATTATTTTTTTACGCTTCAGTTTCTTCTGTTGTTTCGGTTTCTGTCACTGTTTTGGATTTTTTACCTGACTTTTTCTCTTTTTCCGCTTTGGGTTTTGCTAGGGGTTTGATGGTTTCTGCATTAATCTCCCAATACTTCTTATCGTTCAAAAATACTTTTCCGGTAAAAACTTTTTGACAATTTAGAAGACAAAATTTTTCCAACTCATCAAAATTTAATTCCGGTGCTTCAGTGACTCCAAAACCATCATCATCTTCTGGGATATCCTCTACTTCAAAACCGTCGGAATCTTCAGTTGTAGCGACATCTCCCATGATTTGATTGTAGATGTCCATCAAAACTTTTGGCTTAAGACCCATATTAATCAATGCTTTACAAAAGTTTGATTGGACATCAAAAACTTTACCTGACGAGATATTAATAAAAGTAGACGTACCACGAATTTTACCCATCACTTCAAACTTAAGGTTGTTTAATTGATAATCACGTCCTGAATCCTTAGTTTTTCCGGTTTTAATTTCTAGTCCAACAAAGGTGAGTTTAGCCTCTCCGTTGGCATTTAAAGCGGGTTGAAATGGTGCTGTGAACAAAGACATAGTATCGATACTCCATTAAGTTTGTGTATAGGCGGTTTTGCCTCACATCTATTACTGTATACGCTATGAATTAAAAATCGTATATTCTTAATATTTTCTTAAGATTTGACTTGTAACTATGTAGTATTGTATTACAAGTGTATTTATGTCATGATGGATGTATAACCAACATTTTTAGGTATAGCCATGAGCGATTTAACACGATTCAAATTTTCAGGATTACAACTATGTAAATTAGTTGGAATATCTCATCATCAATTTCAATCAATTAAGCAAGCAGGATTGATTGAAAATAAACCTAAATACAATATTGATGAGATAATTTATGTTTTCATCACCAATTTTTTTAGGGAACTAAACAAGTCATGGTCAACAATAAAAATTTTTTATGATGATATTTTTGGGATTAATAAAATTAATAAAATCCCTTTCATTAAGATTGATAGTATTATCATTAATTTTGAGAAAAAA